>NZ_CEFZSK010000006.1:0-96713 GCF_979581665.1 Nitrospira sp. Vd2
CGGTGGTGGGGGTGGCGGTGGTGGCGGAGGCGTTAAAGGGCCAGACGGCGCTGGAACACCCTCTGCGTACGCTGCGATATTCGGTGCAACAATACAGGCAATTAGTGCCAGCAGCGCGATGTATTTTTTCATGGCCGCCTCCTTTTTCGTCAATAATATGCTAATTAGTTTTTCGTTTCAACGGAGGGGATATGCCCGAATCGATAGTAATGTCTCTGCACGGCATACGGACTTCCGGCGCCTGGCAGAAGACATTAACGCTTCAGCTCAACAAATCGGGCTTCACTCACGCACCGCTCGATTATGGCTTTTTCAACGCCATTAAACTCATCCGCCCAAGTATGCGTCGGAAGCAAGTCGACTGGTTCCGGGATCAATATATCCGTGTTAATCAGGACGCTTCCCTTCCATCGGTAATTGCGCACAGCCTTGGTACGTACCTCGTTGCTGAGGCACTTCTCCTTTACCCCCAGATAAAGCTAGATGCGGTGATCCTTTGTGGATCTATTGTTCGAACAGACTTTCCATGGGACAAGTTGATCCAAACTGGAAGGGTTAAACGCGTACTGAACCAATATGGTCAACAAGATATTTGGGCAAAACTTGCATGTTGGTTCATTCGAGATGCGGGACCCTCGGGCGCCGACGGATTTGATTCTGAAACATCCCGGTCAATAATCCAGCAGTGTTACCAAGGATAGAGACACTCTGATTACTTCTTTGATTTGAACTATAAAGATAATTGGGTGCCGTTTCTGAAGTATAGTGATTTGCCCTCGGAGAACATCATTTATAAGCCGAGGACAAATTGGAAATTTCGATTTGCTGTATCAGCCGGGGTATTGGGTCTCTTTTTATTAGTTTCACTTTTCGTCGTAAACTTCCCACCGCCGAATTTGCCAATTCTCGCGATTGATGCCGTAAAGGAAGGCGAGACATTGTACGCTCTCATCGCTGAACAAAAGAGGAGCGATTTCAAAGAAGACCCTCAGCTTAGAAAATTCTATAGGTCGAAGGTTAGGATGCTAATCAAGAGGGGGCAAGAAACATCGGAGGGGCCGTTAATAACAGAATTGTATCTGCCCCATGACCCTCATGGCGCTATCAGTGTGCAAGGCGATCGCATCAAGATGTTCTTGAATTTCAAAGTTCGCCCCGGTGTGTATGAGATGAACGGTATTCTGTATAGTCTCGATGTTGCAAATGGTCGTCCTATAAATGCAGAAACGCTGTTTGAAGACAAAAACCGGGGATGGTTTGCGCGCTTCGAGGGCGAAAACCTAATTCACTTTAGTTTCGACGGGTATCGTCTTGTCCGGCAGAACGCATTACTATCGATCACCATCGCACCATCCGAAGCAAAGCGACTTCGTGACGAGTGGGTTGCAAATCACTCTGGGGGGTTGCTTCCTTCAAATAATACGAGCGGGTGGCTTGTCCCGAAAGAAACTTGGCTGTCTTGGTTCGTCAGGAAACTACAGAGCCGTGGTGAGGAGAAACATTAATTCCGGGCCGGACACATTGGAATTGGGATAATCCCGAAAGAGGATGATGATGAGGTTCCCAACAAGAGGAGCCGATGGGGGCTAACATCCTCGTTCTCAGAATACAAGCGGTTCTGTTCGCTGCTCAGGCATGCCCGAATCAAGGCGGGGCTAACTCAACAGGATGTCGCTGAACGACTTGATCGCCCTCAATCGTACGTTGCGAAGTATGAGGCAGGGGAGAGGCGGCTTGACGTGATTGAGTTTCTCCGAATCGCGAGGGCTCTGAAGATCAACCCGAACGCCGTAATAAAACAGTTGTATTAGACGCAAATTTCCCCAACCCGTTTGCCAAACAACCCTGTCCCGGCGGCCAGGGAGTGACGGCCGCGAGGGACTCCCTATGCTGCAGCCCCTCGCTACCGTGCTTTCCTTTACTAGGCAGCTGAAGGAACGGTGCAATACCACTCGGGGTAATTGTCACCCTTGCCTCGGTTATTGCGCCAGTGAAGCGGCTGAAGGTTCGCCATGTCGTCGCTTCCACCAAGGGCAACAGGCTTGATGTGATCTATCTCCCAGCCATACTGCCCGGTCGTGCCGTATGCCGATCTCTGCATCCACATGTTGCAGCTATCGATTCTATACTCGTTCGGGTTGTATCCCGCCACAACGCGACCTTTGCGCCATACCGCGTCGATTTCCGTTGGGCTAAAAGCGTTGCCTCTCGTCGTTGTATTGTGTTGTCTTGCCACTTCAATCCTCCTTCTCTGGATACGGTTATAGCGAATCTACTGAGATGGGCATTTCACCTATAAGATTTCGATAAACATCACCCCCTTTCATCAATAAAAAAGCCGTACCGATCCCTCTAGGACCTCAAGTACGGCTTCCCGCCCTTCAGCTGAGGCGTTGATCGCCTCGCTCAGACTTCACGCCGGAATGGCTATAGTTTCAGCTAATATATTTTTTGACGCCGAGCGGACTCCAATCAGGAAGCGCCAACCTCCTTTTACATCGTCTACATTCGACCCAATCCGGTCCACTAACCCGAAAGTAATGCATCGCAAGTCCAGTCTTGATTTCACCTTCAAAATTTCTTGCCCGCATGGGCAACAGTGCCTTCGCCAAGTCATCTGATCTGCCATCCTCTCTCAGGAGGCAATACTGCTAGACCCACTATATGGACGATAGGAGGCTGTGTCAACACCAAATCTTGTGGTATGTTGGGGATAAGGAGGGAAAGGCTGTGGATAAGCCGTGCTCGTATGTCATGGACAATTTCCCGCCTCTCGATAGCCGGCTGCTTCCGCTTCTGCTCGCTGCCTGGTATAGCGGCCGACTAGGACCATGCGCCGGGGTGATCATGCTCTGGGCAGATGCGTGGACCTGGTGGTCCTCTATGAGCCAATGGAGCACGGAGGCGTACCGATTTGGGTCGCAGCAGAGAAGATGCGATTGCTCTCAGGAAACGATCAGGGCTAAAAGGAGGTCTGCCTTGCCGGATAGCTGTTTCCCGCCGATCAAGGGGATCGGCGAGCGTCAGGACGGTACTGGGCGAGGGCTGATGAACATCCATCAAGCGGCAGAGTACCTTGGGCTATCTGTCCACACCGTGTACTCGATGGTGAGTCAACGACGAATCCCATTCTTGAAAGTTGGCCGGCTTACCAAGTTTGACCGGCAACTGCTGGACGATTGGTTGAAAAAGCATACGGTCATGCCGACGGGCAGGCCAACAGAAGCGACCGGTTGACACTCGTTCCAGTTCTGAGTACCATATGATCCAGAAGTGAATACGCTAGGGGTACGGCTACGAGCCGCTCGTGAGAAGCGCGGACTGAGCCTTCGGGCGTTGAGTCGAGAGGCAAGTGTCGGCCTCGCCACACTGGTACGGCTGGAGGCGGGGGAATACGACCCCCGCCTCTCCACGCTACGCAAGCTGGCGGCAGCCCTCGATGTTCCAATCACACATCTAATCGGCGAGGAGCCGAAGAAAGGAGGGAGATAGGATGGGGTTCGCGAAACGCAAGGGCGTCTACTACGTGCAATTCAACGTCCGGCAGGAGAACGACAAGTTGTATTTGGATCGGTACGGCAAGCGAAAGCGATGGAAGGCCGTGCCAGATAAGCGGGAGGCGCGAACGCAGGAGTCGATCATCAAGACGAAGCTGCTCCAGGGGTGGGAGATCGCACGAAAGCTTGTTCCTGTGACGACCCTGAGCGAGTATGTGGAGAAATGGAGGTCAGGTGCGAAGCGTGAACTGGCCGCGAAGACGTACGCCGGCTACAAGCAGGTTCTGGACCTCTACATCCTGCCGCCCTTAGGCGGGCGGGATATAAAATCCCTGACCTGGGCGGATGTAAAGGCGCTCCTCTCCCAGAAACAGCGCGACGGGTACATCACGATAAGGGCGGCGAGAAGAAAACAGCCGCAGTCCCCTATAGTGCCAATACGCTTCGGCTGATCCGCGCCACGCTGTCGAGCATTCTAAGCGAAGCTGCTGAAGAGGGAGTTATTCTCACGAATCTACTGATCGGGCAACGGCAGAAGCGGCGGTCTGGTAAGGCAGGTCTGTTGAAGTGCGGGCAATGAGTTGGGAGCAGAAGGCGGCATTGGAGTCGAAGCTGGCCGAACTGGAGCGAGAAGGGAAGATTTCCCCCAGCTACGCGAACCTGCTCTTTCTCATGCTCCATACGGGTCTGCGTCCTGGTGAGGGGCAGGCACTAAAGGTTGGCGACATAGATTTTCACGGGAAGCGGTTACTGGTGGAATGTTCGGCCACCCTGGGGGGCTCGATCAAGCGGACGAAGACCGGCGAGCCGCGATGGGTCGATCTAGGCGACCAGATGATAGACCGGCTGAAGTCGTATCTGACATGGCTGAAAGCTGAAGCTATCGCACGAGGGAGGGAGTCCGAATGGTTGTTCCCTTCGGAAACGGGAACCTTGATCGATGACCGGCATATCGCGAGGGCCTTGCGACGGGTCTTGGAGAAGGCCGAGTTGCCGGCCTTCAGCCTCTATGACCTCCGCCATACCTACGCGAGCCTGTTGCTATCTGCTGGCGTGCCGTTACTGTATGTGGCGAAACAACTCGGTCATACAAAACCGACGATCACGCTGAAGTACTACGCTCGTTGGATTCCAAGCGGGGACATGAATCACGTCGGCGTATTGGAAAGGACACCAGTACGGACCCCTGCCGCCATGCCCGCACAGTCACCCGCCACCGACGCTGCCTAATCTCGTGAAAAAATTGGTGGGCCGTGTAGGGATCGAACCTACGGCCCGCTGATTAAGAGCCAGCACCAGCATTTACTCTCAGGTACTATCCCTTACCACGCCTCTTGACACTTCAACGAGTTGTGATTACGGTCCTCCTCTAGGTTACGGTCTAGACCCCGACATTTCGCTCTCTCGTGTCTACACAGCGTCTACATTTCGGCCCGCTGATTAGACCGTTGTGATCGAGAAGTCAACGCGCACGGAGGCCGCGTCCATGCCAAAACTCACGAAACGCCTTATTGATGACACTCCCTTCCCACCTTCAAGACAAGTCTTTATCCGAGACTGTGTGCTTCGTGGTTTTGCGCTGCGAGTGACCAAGGGAACGAAGACATTCGTCCTGGAGAAACGTGTCAGAGGGAGGGTCAGGCGAATTACCATCGGTCCGTATGGTCCTCTCACGGTTGACCAGGCTCGCAAGCAGGCGGAGGCTCATGTCGGGGCAATCGCACAAGGGGAAGATCCGGCGCAAGTACGTCAGGACAGGATCAAGGAGCCGACCTTTGGCGATCTAGCCGTCTTGTATGAGCAACGGCATCTCCCCATGAAGCGGTCGGCGAGGGATGACCGGAGCATGCTGGAAACGCATCTCAAGGATTTGAAGACGCGGAAGTTATCCGATATTAGCGGGAATGAGATTGTCCTGCTGCATTCGAAAATCGGGGAGGCGGCGCCCTATCGAGCGAATCGCGCCGTGGCCCTGCTCAGAAAGATGTTCAACCTAGCCAAGGACTGGGGCATGTTTCAGGGGGAGAATCCTGCAACCAGAATTCATTTCTTCAAAGAAAAAGAACGGGATCGTTTCGTGCGGCCCGATGAATTTCCTCGTCTGTTTGCCGCCATCCTTGAAGAACCTGATGAGTGTGTGCGCGGGGCTTTTTTTACGTACTTGTTCACCGGGGCTCGCCGCGAAGAGGTGCTCACGATGCGGTGGGAGGACATCAGCTTGGAGCAAGCCGAGTGGCGTATCCCGCAGACGAAGGCTGATCGCCCGCATGTGCTTCCCCTGGCGGGACCGCTCCTCGCAGTCTTGAGCAAGCTTCCGCGACAAGATGGAAATCCCTATGTGTTCGCCGGGCGCAAGGGGTCCCATCGCGTGAACATCAAGCGAGCCTGGGGTCGTATTCGGACCAAGGGCGGTGTCTCCGATGTCAGACTTCACGATCTCCGGCGCACTGTGGGATCATGGCTGGCTGGCAGCGGTGAAAGCCTTCAGTTGATTGGGGCAGTCCTCAACCACAGCAACATCAGCACGACAAGAATCTATGCGCGACTGGACCTTGATCCTCTGCGCAGGGCCTTGGAACAGAACGCGAGCAAGATGTTGCTGACGGTCCACAAGCATTTCCAACGTAAAGAGGGAAGGAAGCAAAGAAGGGGATCAATTCCCACGCCGTCGCTCCCAGCATTACAGCGGCTTGTGAGCGCCGCTACCAATTAG
Organism: Nitrospira sp. Vd2; assembly: GCF_979581665.1. Lineage (NCBI taxonomy): Bacteria > Pseudomonadati > Nitrospirota > Nitrospiria > Nitrospirales > Nitrospiraceae > Nitrospira > Nitrospira sp. Vd2. The sequence goes on from NZ_CEFZSK010000006.1 coordinate 6,211, forward strand.
GTTCTGTACCAGAACACACTGTGACAGTACCCACGTCGTTTCTTCCGGGCTCACTTGGTGCTCGGCTCCATTTTAAAGAGCGGTTAAAGCGGGAAAGCCGAAACGGCAAACCGTGGTAGGGACGGTCTAACGGCGCCACAAGCCAGCAGGACGACAAGCCTATACGTCCATACGAAGGCCATAAACTTGCCATGACGTAACCGGGTAACTATCAATAATGATTATAAATGCACATTTCGGAAAGTCTTACTTGTAAATTAACGCAGAAATAACTATATTATATGGTTATGAATGCGCAAAACGGCAACACATCTCCTATAGACTTTTTCTCGAACCATCCTGTGTTTACGCACGAGGAGTTCCTCGTAGCCCACGCGCAGGCGAAGGGGCGCAGCCGCCACACGAGCAACAACCTCCTGGCCCTTCATCTGGCGGCTGGTCGTCTCGTGCGCGTCCGTCGTGGTCTCTATGCGACTGTTCCCCGCGGTGTCGATCCAAAGGCAGCCGTGGTGGACCCGTACCTCGTGGTCACGAAGCTGGCCGATGACGCGGTCGTCGCGTACCATGCGGCACTGCAGTTCCACGGAAAGGCCTATTCGGTCTCGAACCGGTTCACCTACCTGTCACGCCGCCGGGGCCGCCCGTTTCGCTTCCGCCAGGCGGAGTTCGTCCCCGTTCAGCTGCCTGCCCCGCTGCGCCGACTGCCCGGTGCCGGTGGAGGCATCATCGAACAACGGCATGCGGGCGGGGTGGTTCGAGTGACGACATTTGAGCGAACCCTGGTCGATGTCTTGGACGTACCCGAGCATGGAGGTGGCTGGGAAGAGATCTGGCGCTCACTAGAGACAGTCGAGTTCTTTGACCTCGACGCGGTTGTGGAGTATGCGCTCAAGCTTGGCTCGGCGCTCACTGTAGCCCGTGTTGGGTTTTTCCTGGAGCAGCATCGCGAGAGGCTCATGGTCGAGGACCGACATCTGGAGGCGTTGCGCTCCCACGCGCCGGCGCAGCCTCGCTATCTGGATCGGCGACGAGAACCGGGCAAGCTCGTGTCGCGGTGGAACCTCGTTGTGCCGGAGCGCGTGCTGTCACAGGCCTGGGCGGAGGTCCCATGAACCTTACGCTAGAGGAGTTGCAGCGGGAAGCCGCAGCCACGGGCTTTCTCAGCGAAACGCTCGAGAAGGCCCTCCGCCTCCTGGCCCTACTCGATGCCTTGCGGAGCCACCCGTTTCTCCGAGCCCGCATTGCGCTCAAAGGGGGCACGGCACTCAACCTCTTTGTCTTCGACGTGCCGCGCCTCTCTGTCGACATCGATCTCAACTATGTTGGCGCTATCGACCGCGAGGTCATGGTAACCGAACGGCCCAAGGTCGAGCAGGCGGTGCAGGCGGCCTGTGGCCGCGAAGGGCTCCGGGTCATGCGAGTTCCCGGAGAGCATGCCGGTGGCAAATGGCGCCTCACCTATGCGTCGGCCTCCGGCCAGCCAGGGAATCTCGAACTAGACATCAATTTCCTGCTCCGTGCACCACTGTGGCCAACGCGGCCTTCCGACTCACGTCCGGTCGGATTCTACCGGGCGAAGGAAGTACCCATGCTGGACCTCCACGAACTCGCAGGTGGGAAGCTCGCCGCCCTGTTCTCCCGTACGGCGAGCCGCGACCTCTTCGATACATGTGGACTCCTCCGGCGAGATGATCTCGACCGGGTCAAGCTACGGCTCGCGTTCGTTGTGTACGGCGGGGCGAATCGGAGGGATTGGCGGACAGTCTCCCCCGACGATGTGAAAGTAGATCCAGTCGAGCTACAGAACCAGCTCTTGCCGACGCTCCGCACTACGACAAAAGAGTCGCCAACCAATGTTGCCGCGTGGGGCGAACAACTGGTGTCTGAATGTCGGGACCTGTTAGAGAAAGTGCTGCCCCTGACTGCTGAGGAGCAGGAGTTCATCGCGCGCCTGAACGACCATGGGGACATCGCACCAGAGCTGCTCACGAGCGATCCTGTGATCCAGGCGACGATCCGCGAGCATCCTGCGCTCCGATGGAAGGCGCTCAACGTTCGACAGCATCGCGAGGTGCAGGAGGACGTGTAGGCGAAGACGCAAGAGCGTTGAAAGACTGTCGGTGCCGTTTTGGCTTCGAACAGCGGGTGACTAAGGCTTAGGAGCGAACTCATCGGCAGATCCCTCCAGCGGTCGCGTGCCCAGCTTGAGAAGAGCGCCGTTCGCTTCACTCGCCAGCGTGGAGACAGGCTTCTTCCATGAGATGAAAATCCGGCACAGTTCAAAGGTTTTGCTCCCGGGAGCGGCGTAGGGAACGACAATGTGTTCGGCCAGGGCGGCCACAAAGCGATTGCGAAACTGGGCGGCGTCGACGGTTGCACGGCGCACTTTTTCAGAGAACGGCGAGAGGTACAGAAGCCGGCCTTCTTCGAGAGCCGCCTTGTGTTCGGACGAGACTCTCATCGCTTTGAGCGCTCTGGCCGGACAGATAATCACCGGTTGACTTCCGCGTAGGAGAATCCGCAGGCATTCTCGTTCCATGGGTGAATGGAAGCCTCCGATGACCGGAACGCCCGTGTTACGTAACCGTTGGGCTAGGTCGTATGTTTGGAGGATGATGTTGCCAGGACATTTGACCGAACAGATCAGCCCCACGGCCTTGGTGCTGAGGATGGCTGGATTACCAATGAAGGCAATTCGTGAAGGGGCCTTAACACCTAGGTACTGGGTAAGCTGTGAAGGGAAACTTGGGTCACTGGAAGAAAGCCACGCAAGAGATGTCGGCATGCTGTCGGTGAACCCACTATCTAGGCTGGGATCGCTTCATCCTCCGGAACCGGCAGGTTTGGATCGGCCGTGACAGCCAGCCATTTTAATGTGGCGAGATTCCGGATCGTCGAGGCGACTGCATTTCGGTCAAGAGGAGGACGACGTTTCTGTTTCCAATGCATGACCCCTTCCAACACGTCGGTCTCAGAAGGCAGTGCTCGTCCTTCCCCCGTTAATTCACGGGCTGCAAACAAAACCGTGGCAATGATTTCAGCTTGATCGGTGTTGACCCGCGTAAATAGATCGGCGGTCTTGTACAGGACCTTGCCCCATCGCTCAAAGAACGGTACATACTTCTGTCGAACACGATCGAAGTTCGGCCCCACAGTAACCAAGAACATCTTCCCGCGGCGTTCTTCCTGTAACAGGCCGTTATTGACGAGCTTGGCTTCCAGAGCTTTCAAATCTCCTGAGAACGGGCCGAAGCTGCTTCGTTGATAGTGCAAACCCGTCGGCAAGCCCTCATTTGTAGCCACATAGGCGATTTTCTGAAACAACGTTCTTCCAACTGGCCAGTGGTAGGGTTGTTGCTCGATGCGAGCGAGAATTTCAACCAAGGCCACCCAAGCCGGATTCAGCGCCGACTGTCCATTCTTCACTGTTGGTTCCGTTTGCCGACCTGTACCTTGTCCCAAGAACTCCACCATCAGTTCTTTCGGGTGCGTGCCATAAGGGGCATACATCTCAACGGGGATACCCATGTCCTTGACGAACCGATAAATCAAGGGGCCAACCGCCCGCCATTCCAATTGGCCGTTACCGCATCCAAGTGGAGGAATAGCTAATGAAGTGACCCCCCATTCCCGGTAACGCTCTAAGAGGTGTTCCAGCCCGCGCTCGATATCACTCAGCTTAGAGATCGACTTCCAATGATCTTTGGTCGGAAAGTTGATGATCTGAGGCGGGAACAAGGTCTTATAGAGATACGGAACACCGGGCTTTAGTTCGCCCCGTTGGCATCGTTCGACATAGTCCGCGTACATGTCGGGAAACCGGTTCTTGAACTCAAGGGCAATCCCCTTTCCCATGATGCCGACGCAATTGACCGTATTGATTAGCGTTTGCGCCTTCGACTTCAGTATGTCTCCGACTAAGATTCTCATGGCTGCCCGTCAGAAGAACATAGCACCGTTGATGACCACCGGCAATTGGGTACCCAGCGCTTCAAAGGCGCCCAACGCCCGCTGATTCGCCACATAAGCACCGATGAGCAAGTCTGGGCTGATGGAGTCAGGCACCAGGACCTCTGCGCATTTGATCGATTTGTGTCTCATGGCCTCATAGGGATCGTCTGCATTGGTCCAGAATTGAGCAAAGATCAGGTCTTTGTCCAAGGCCTGTATTCCGGCAGAAGCCGCGTAAAACCGAACGTAGTCACTCGCCGCATTGCAGTCGGCGACGATCACGCCGGGCTGGTCGAGCACGGATGCATCGACTCGCAAGACGCAGATGCTGTCATTCATGTCGCGTCGCCTACTCAACATGGGGTTATGTGCATCGAAGTAGAGATTGGCGTACTCGTGCAGCAGGCCTGCGCCAGGAATCCGTTTGTCACGCCGCCTGTCCTGCACCTCCAGCATGGCCACCGACCTATGCGCTAATCCAGCCGCCCTTCTGTTCGAGAGAATGCCGTGCTCTAAGATCGACGGCACGTTCTCGATAGCTGTGATGAAATGGAGCTCGGTAATGTCTTCCCGGTTCACTCCTTGTCCTCACCCACATCCTGCCCCAATCAGTACTTGATGTAGAAATCAATGATGAAGTCCAGGATCTTTCTATCTTCTCGGTCGAGCTGGATCATTTTGACGGCGTTGATGGCGCTGTTTTGCAGATAGCATCGAACTTGGCGACGTCCTTCAGTTCCTCGATAAGAAAATCAACCCATTCTTGAGTGTAACCGTAGTCATTGTGCAGTTTGTCATATACGCAGTATTTCGGGTCGGTCTCCCATGGAATTTGGCTGCCATTGGGAGGACGGACTTTGTATCGCCTCCAACAACGGATGTGGGTATCCATGGTAAACTTGTCACCCTGTTTTCCGGCCCGCAACACTGTGGGATTGCCCAGTCCTTGCTGGACCTTTTTCACTACCTCTCCTGCTTTCATCGTGTCTGGGTTTAGTACTGGCACCGCCTTGGTCTTAACCATGGCTACTAAATGGCTAGCCTGTTTCTTCTGCTCTTCTGTCAGTTTGACATAGTGCAAAAACTGAATAGATGGTGCGCTGGAGCTGGGATGGTTGGTAACTTGTATCAAAAACGCCTTGAATGAGTACTTGCCGCTGGCCAAAGTCTCGGGTGAGACCGTCGAGCGATAACGCTGGATAAAATCGGCGATCGGTTTTACTGCGGCATTGCGCGTGATCGCATCTATTAAACCCTCCGCCGAAGGGAACATTTGCAGCGAAAATGACAGGCATTCGCGCAGGCAATGCTTGCTGCCGAATTCCTTTTCCAGCATCTCGTCGAAATTTAGGAGCATCGCCTGACACTCACCAAAGATGTTGGCGTCGAGTTCCGGCATCGAACGGTGCTCGATCTTGTTGCGCAATGGAATGAAAAACTCCAGATTCTTCCGCACCGCGTTCATTGTGTCGTTGCCGTAGTACTGCCGCAGACACTCGTCCAACTCCCAATATCGGTAATCTCCGCCTGTCTTGACGTACCGTCCGCTTGGTTTCTTGTAAAATGGTCTGCGCTTCTTCTTGAAGAAGATGGCATGAAACAACGCCGTCCAGGCGATCACCATCAGTGCGATGTAACCGCCTGATTTGAACTTCACGGCGGGCTTGTTATAAACCTCAACGGCCAGCAACGCGGAGTCGTGCGCTTTATCCAAGGCCGATCTAACTGCCCTCGGTAATCCCCTCATTTCTACTCGCCGTCGCTCTCCATGTCCTGACCCATGCGGTACTTGATGTCGTAGTTGATGATGAAGTCCAGTTCCTCGTCCGTGAAGCCGTAGTGTTTCGCTAGCACGCGGTCGATCTCGTCGAGAATGGCTTTACAAGCTGAGTATTTAAAAGTTTCGATCCTTAGACCGCTCTTGGTCATCATCAGCGTCGTTGCTTTCAACGCTGCAAGATAGCGCTGCCCTAGTAGAGAAAGCTGTTGCTTTATACTGCCCTGATTAATAGATGGGTCGAATCTAAAGGCCAAGAGATCGCGTCTATTCAGATTTCTGCAATCCGAAAGTACATTCCAGAACCAGAAGAACGTTGATGAACTCAACGCCGCAACGATGGCCCACACATATTCAGGGGTCTCGAACCTTAAATCTTTTAGCTCAGAAGGCTCTATTCGCCGACCGCTATTAATTTCAGTTATGCGAGGAACGAAGTTGAGAAACGCTAAGAAATAACCAAACTTGCGCGTGTAGAAGACGCGGTAGCGTGTAGATTCTCTCACTGCGTCCGCTAGTCTTTCTGTGACCTGAAGGATTTTATTGAATGCACTAACCTCTAATTCTGAGCCAAGTTTTTCAAGAGACGCTGGAAAGACGGAGAAGGTGATATGTGGCGGGGCGTACCAAAGACGCGAACGAAACAGTACCTCTCGTTCGTCCGCAAACCAGCGGAAATAGCCCGTAGAATAGATTGAAGGCGCGGTGGTGGGTGACTTCCTTCCCACTAGAATAGTCAATCTCTTCTGTGCGCCATCAAACAGCTGAGAAGGTCGGTTTGCAAAGAATGAGACCCATATCTTATCAAGTGTTCGAAGACACAGTTGTTGAAGCAGGCTGAAGCCATCAGTTCCAAAGATTGAAATGGGCACGATTAAGCTAATTAAGCCATTCGTTCTTAGGAGCTGATAGGCTCGTTCGAGCACGAAGGCGTAAAGATCTCCACATTCTAAGGTCTCAAAGTGATGAACTGTGTAGTTCTTTCTCACATCCTGATATTCGACATAGGGGGGATTTCCGATGATTACATCGAAGCCACCGCTCTTCATGATTCTGTAAAACTCAATGAACCAATGGAATGGTCTGTGGGAGGCGAGCCACTTCGCATAGGAAGCGCGCTTTGAGGCATCGACACCATACTCGTTGGCAAGATAGCGATTGAGTTCGTCTTCAAGCGTTTTGAGGCGCCTCCGTAGCTCGTCCTTCGCATCGGCAAAATGCTTGGCCTCCATGCCGTGTTCGGTCTGCATCTCGTGGAACTTTTGAAACGCCCTATCGGCAATCTCGGCGTTCTCTTCGATGGTGGGAAGGGATTGAAGGCGGACCCAGTCCCCTTCCATGGACTTTCTGAGGTTCTCAAGGCTGGCGTAGCCGACCAAGGTGTTGCCCGCGCGGATATTAAAGTCGATGTCGGGTAGCGGCTCGATCTGCTCCACCTTTTCTACTTGCGCGACGAGCTTGAGGAACAGGCGGAGTTTGCAGATTTCGACCGCCTCTTCCATGATGTCCACGCCATAGAGATTGTTGAGGATGATGGATTTCAGCACGAAGTAACGGCGATTCGGATGGCTCTCGACCCGTTCGAGAATTTTGCGAAAGTCGCTGAACTTTTCCGGCCGGTGTTTGGCGCCTGACCGATCAAGGTCGTCGAGAAAGACTTCCATCCGGTCCAAACAGGCTTCGTAGAGCGGTTCAAGAATGTTCAGCGCGGCAAAGAGGAAGGCGCCTGAGCCGCAGGTGGGATCGAGCACGGTGACTTTCTCGATTGCATGATAAAACGCCCGCAACAGTTCCGGGCCTTCGGAGTTTTCGATAACATCCTGCGCGAACTGCCGGATGTCGAGGTTGTAAGTAATCAAGTCGTTGATATCTCGAAGTCCGCCGTCCGTGAGTTGTTTGCGTACCTCTTGGTATCGCTTACGTCGGGCGAGCACTTCCCGCCAAATTTCTGTGGGCAGGGCATAGTCTGCTGACGCGGGTTTGTTCCATTCTATCCGCTTCGACACGTCGGTTAGGCCGGCCGCAATGGTAGGAGGGAGCTCAAGACCGACTCCCTTCTTTACCGGTTCGTAGATGTAGCGATCAGGATCGAGTTCCAGCAGGCGCCAAACGGATTGATTGCCTTCGAAGGCGATCTTGCACTTTTTCCGCGCGGTGTCGAAAAGGAACGGGATTACCGTGTTTTGGCTGATGTAGCTGGTGATGTCCTCCTTCGTATAGTAGGCGCCCATCTGTTTCTGGTTGATGTACTTCTCGAAGATGTAGCCGAGGACATCCGGGTTGATCTCATTGTCGGCGCGAAGCGGGCGTTCGTCGAGGTGCCAGTGGTACTGTTCAAAGAAGGCGAAGAGCCTGGTAAAGGCCGTGTCAGCTACTTGAATATCTTTGCCGTGCTGCTCTTCGATCTGGTGACGAAGGAACAGACCTCCATTGAGGTACGGCACCTTGCCCAACAAGCGGTTCACGTTCGGTGCGCGGTCGGTATCCTTCTTGGCGAACCCCTCGAAGAACAGGGGACAAAGAAAGTCCTTGTAGAAGCGGTCCTTTCCTCGCTTCTGACACTCGGCCAATTTGTTTCGCAAGTAGTCCTGATTGCCGTCGAGGAAGCCCTTCTTCTGAATGAAGTAGACGAACATCAGCCGGTTGAGCATGACGGAGGCGTACCATCGTTGCAGATCCTCGTCGGGGATACCTTTTAGGAACTTGAGAAACGCCGCGTGCTCCTTCTGGAACGTGTCATAGAACCGCTTGGTGACGCGCTCGACGTCGAAGGCCGCTCGTGCCCGGCTGGTCACCTCCACCAGACTGAGTTGTTCCTCCTCCTCCAGGGAAAAGGCGATGCCCTGGAGTTTTTGGATGAGCGCATCTCCTGGTTGATTGCGATGGTAGGTATGTTCACGACAGGCGGTCGGTTTGCCTACTTCGCGCTTCACCCACTGCCACACCTGCGTGGAATTGGATGAGTCCGTGTAAATAATCAAGTGCTCTTGAGCCGACTTGGTGAGCTGGCGGTCGATTTTGCGGCGGGTGGGGTAGTCTGGAATTCCCTGCTGGCCGATTGCGCGACAGTGGAACGCCACCATGCCGCGCTTTTGAGCCACGGCGATTAACGCAAATCGCTGTCCATCAATCGGAAGGTCGAGCGATGCGGTATGTGAATCCCAGCCGAGTTCCTCGATGAAAAGCCGACGAAAATCACCAGCGGCGAGGTGTTGGCGAGTTCGAGTAGGGTCGAGCGGCATTGTTGGTTGGTTACTCGGGGGCTGATAGTCCCATGGAACAGATGATCCTTGGTTCCTGGCTCTGTTCCTCTTCGTGGATCAAGCAAAGCCGGTCTTCTTCTCGCAAGGCTATGACCAGTTCTGCCAGTGCTTCATCCGATACCCCGCTTCGGAGTTGGCGATTGAGCGTATCCACGGCCGATTGGCGGAGCGGGTAGCGGTAGATTTCGTCGATGGCTTTCAGAAGTTCCTGGGACTCAAACAACGTCCCTTTGACATGCTCCGCATGGCGCTTGAGTCGTTCATACGTGCGGAAACGCGCCCCTGAAGGTCGTCCCAATTGTCCCCCAACTGTTTTCTCTTCTTTGACAATCAACTCGACACCCTTTTGGACGAGTTCGTGATGGTTTGCTTGGCGCGGTAGCGCTGGTGTATCTGAACTGCACGCCGCAGCCTGGAGGATGGCGAACTGAGACTCCGTGACGGCGGTACCGTTTTTGTCGATCCAGGCCAGCGCATCGTTGCCTTCGGCTGTTCTCAGATACACCAGCACCCCGCCTGGTTGCTTGTTCGTCGGGTCATGCGCCCGCGTGGCATAGATTACGGGCGGCAGATCGGGGATGGTCTTTTGTAGGCTGGGATCGGCAGTAATCGCGTTCTTCCAGATTTGATAGGCGTACGAGGCCAAATCGACTTCCGTATCGGCCTCTCCATCTAGAATGCCTGCTTTCTCATGGTAGAGATTGAGGATCGCATTATCGTTTCGATCATCCTCGAAGAAGGCCTCGTCGGTGCCGACCACTTCCGCATTTTCTTGAAGACGGAGCCTCACCCTGGCTCGGAGGCGAATGATGCGCTCGACGCCTTCGGCGGGCAAAAAAGAGTAGCAGAGGATGTTCTCAGCTTTCTGTCCGATGCGGTCCACACGGCCCGCTCGTTGGACGAGGCGAATGATGGCCCACGGGAGGTCGAAATTCACCACAATGGCTGCGTCTTGCAGGTTTTGTCCCTCACTGAGCACGTCCGTGGCAATCAGGACTCGCACCTCTTCGCCTGGTTCCAGTCTGTCGCGCTTATCATTGCTATCCGGACTGAACCGCCACGCCAACGCCGTCGGGTTCGGAGAGTCTCCGGTTGCACCAGCCAAGGATGAGACTCCACGAGCCGCGAGCTGGGTCTCTAGGTAGCGGACGGTATCGGCAAATTGAGTAAAGATAAGGACTTTGTCATTCGGGTGCTTCTTCTTGAGCAAATTGACGAGGGCCTGAAGCTTGGCGTCTTTGTTCGAGTCCCATTCACCGCATAGTTGCAAGACCTTTAGGAGGGCCTCTGTATCGCTCCGCAAATCGTTCTCTAACGATTTAACAAAGAGTCCTGACGGAAGCCACTTAAATCGCCGCTTGTATTGACCAGCGTACTCCTCATAAATCTCGGCTCCTCGGCTGATGAAGTCCTTAGCCTTTCGTAACGATCCTATTCGTGGCCCCTCTTGCTCGTGGTCGGTCTCGTCGTCCTCAAATAATCCTGTCTTGGCGCCGGGGGCGTCGGCATCTTCGTCGTAGATGCGCGCATCGAGCATCTCGGCATCTTGCGTGCCGATTGGGATGGGCTTCTTGTGTTCGATCGCATGAAGATAGACGTGATTGCGGAGGATATGACGTTCGATTGACTGGAGAAAGGCCTGGCCGCTGCTTTCGAGACGCTTGAACAGATTCGTCCGGCAGAACCCCATAAGGCGTTTCCCGGCACGAGACAGGTCTTGCAGCAATCTCGCTTCAGCTTGTGTCGGTGGTTCATGCGGGGTCGCCGCCACATAGTTCCCTAATCCGTACCGAGGGAGATTGAGGGCGTTAATGGTATTGACGATATCGTCGGCGTAGAGCCGCGCATACTGGTCTGCGGGGTTGGCATCGTCAATCTTGAAGGTCACTGTTCTTGGAACTCTGATGGGAAAGTAAGACCGGCTCCCATCCTCGAAGGTGAGAAATCTCCGACCGCTGGTGGGGTCAGTCTGGGCATAGTTATCCTGAATGAAACTGCGGGTGCGTCTTACCATGTAGAGGCGCATCAATTCTCGCCAGTCGTCTGCATATTCGCTCTTCTCGAAAGCCGCCAGGGAGCGCACGGAACATTGATGGCGTCGAATAAACTCGGTCTCGGTGAGCTCGCGAATTAATCGTTCTGGGCGAACACCGAGGTCTTTGTCCTCTTTGACGAAGAGACGTAACTGGTTGGAAAGGTCAAGATAGGTTTTGTTGTATGGGGTGGCAGAAAGCAGAATACACTTGCTCTCATTCGCTTGGACATATTCTTGAATAGCCCGATACCGTTTGCCTTCACGGTTGCGAAGGTTGTGGCTTTCGTCGATGAGCACGAGGCGGTAACGGCGCAGATTCGGCAGTTCCCCTACAACCTGGCTAATTGACAACACCTTCGCGAGTAACCGGTATTGTGCTCGATAATCCTCCCACATCGGGACCAAGTTCTTTGGACAGATGATGAGTGTCTCAAGCCCGTGATCATCCTCGAAGATTCTTGCCAGGGCGGTGGCCATTAGAGTTTTCCCGAGACCCACCACATCCCCGATCAATACACCCCCACGCTTGTTCAGGTGATGCGCGGCAATCTTGACCGCTGCCGTCTGAAACTCGAATAACCTCTTGCCGAAGTCACGCGGGATTCTAAATTCGGAAAGCCCGGCCCGTGCTTCTTGTGAAAGATGGTACGCCATCTTGATATAGATGTGGTACGGAGGGACGAGTTCTTCCCGTGCCCAGCTTTCTTCGATAATGCGGACGAGTTCTTCGGAAATATCCACACACCAACGGTCCGTCCACCGATCTTCGAACCACTTGGCCAACTTCTGGCAGGCGTCATGATCCAACACATCCACGTTCAGCTCGCCCTGCTTGGAAAGGCCCGCAAGCGTCAGATTGCTGCTTCCTAGGTACCCGACGGTGGGATTGATAGGATCGGGGCGAAAAAGCAAATACAACTTGGCATGTAAAGGATGCCGGAGGAATAGCTTAACTATAACCTTCTTGGATTTAATCTGTTCTGCCAGCTTGCGTAACCCCGCTTCGTCTTCGTTGGTCGGAATGCCAACGCTCAATTGCTCGCGGAACTCTTCGGCGAGCTTCTTTTTGAGGCGAATTGCCGTCTGGTTGTCTATCTCGCCATCTCGACTGATCAGGCTCAAAGCTTCACGCAATTCATCCTGTGGCAACCGCTGCATGCCGACCAACAGCCTGCAAGAGTGACCATCTCCGCCAGCCCATTTTTCAATGTGCGAGTCGAGTTGCTTCCACCCGCGCAAATTGAAGTATCCAACACAGAAATCCGCGCGGTCGGCAACCTGGATGGTTTCGCGCAGGGCAGGCAGGAGAGATTGTTCGATGTTATCAAAGATACGAGGCATGGCGCCAGGAGGATACTGTTTTTTCGGCTAAGTGACAACGCTAAAGGTCTGAGGAAGTACAACGGAAGCTTCTGCGAATTGGGGTTTCTTTGCCCGCGCCTACCGCCAATTACTGCCCATTACCTTCCGCAGCATTCCCTAAACTTTTTTCTCGTGGCGGTCCTTGACAATTGGCGCAGGCAGGATTACACGAGGACCGGAGGCGGTTACCGTACCAATGGATTCGTTCAATCAATTCCTCAAGCAGCCGGGATTCGGCCTCTGCCGCGGTGTTCTCCTCCGTGACAGTCTTCTCCTGTTACTCTATTCGGCCTGGGGCATTGTCTGTTTGGCTGCCGGATACCAGGGGCAGGGTCTCGTTTACATTTGTGAGCCGTTCGTGGTGATGCCGCTCCTCATCTCCCTCCGAAGAGAGCTGCTTCCTCTTCCGATTGCGCAAGCCTGCGATGGCTTAGAGTCTGACATCTTCGAATGTGTTACTGCCGGCGGCTTTAAGACATTTGTCGGAATGATTCTCGATCATATCAGCGGATTGGTTCTCGATTACGTCATTTACTTGATCGAGCTGGTTGCCGATTGGATTGAGACTGTCTTTTGGTTCCTCATCTGTTTCATCTTTTCCGTTCTCACCGCCCAAGAGTCTTCGGTCAGAGCCAGAGTTCGATTTGCTTGGGAATCTACTTCTCTCCGGCGCTACCTCTTCCTCACTCACAGCCACACCCTTCGTGCACCGCCCTCGTTAGCGTAACTCCCTACTTTGTTCGTCAACCATCGCCTGTAACACGTTCTTTGTCCTTGTGCACGAGGTCTACGTATGCCATCCTCAGTCTTATCTTCACCGGAGTTTTTCGATCGCGGGCAACAGTTATTGACAGAGAAAGAAGCTGCAGAGTTCCTACGCGTTTCCATCAAGACTTTGCAGAGCTGGCGTCTGCAGGGTAAAGGGCCAAGGTTTTTGAAACTGGGCCGATGTGTTCGTTACAAACTCGACGATTTGACAAGGTTCCTTGAGGCATCGGCACGGAATTCTACGAGTCAACCAGCCTGGGACAGACGCACCCATAAAGCGATCTGAAAGGGCAGTCCAAGGAGGAGGAAACCCATGAAGCTGTATGAACAACTTAAACAGGAGTTGATCCAGGAATCCAATGACCAGTCGCTGCGGTTGACGGTTACCTTGAGTGGCCCCCAGGCGGAAGCCTTTCTTTCTCTCCATGAAGCTCTCGGGGGCCCTGATACGATCACTCGCAACGCCTTGGCGAGCCGAATCTTGTCTCATGCGTTGCTGACGGAGCAGACAGGACGGCGTGCGCGAGAGCGAGGAGACAGTAAGGCCGTTGGATAGATATGCGGGGCTCTGATTCTGGAAGACAGAAGGGGCTGTTTGCTATCACACCCAACGCCTAGAACTAGGCAATTTGAAGAGATCGTCAGTGTCGTCTGAGTTTGAAGTGATTTCCCTGAAGGTTAGCAGCGAAGGTGTAACCAGTACGGAACTGAAGATCGAGGCATGACAGAGCCGTTGACAATAGGCGCGCATCTCTTGTTGCAGCCGAACGAAACTCGATTTCGGCCCTGTCATTGCCTGAAAGGAGGGGCGATCGACCATGTCTCAACCGGTTTCTCTCCGACTTGATGACAAATTGCACGCGGTTCTCCGCTCCGAAGCAGGACGGCGACGCATCCCGTTTGCTGATTTCGTCCGAGCCTGCATCGAACGTGGACTGTGGATCGACAGCGTGCATGAATCTGGACTCCGGCAGTCACATCTTGCTGCCCTGTATGAATCACGGAATTTACTCCGTCGGCTGGTCAGTGCACGCTCACCCAAAGATGCGGCGGATGCTCAGGCTGAAGCATTGGCCCAGGCCAAGGAGGAGTTGCCATGAGCCTCATTCGCGGGTCCGAGTTGCTTCGCCACCGGTGGCGTATGTTCCTTGCCACCCTTGTGTTTGCCTTCCTGCTCGGCGTTGTGTCTGGAGGGCTTTGGCTGTGGATGAATCCCTCTTCTATTGAATCTGGTGCGTGGCAGGTCTACCGGGCGTACTGGCTGGCTCGCCTCGCCGTGTCCATTGGGCTCACACATATCGCCCTCCCTGTTCCAACGGTTGAAGGGGAACAGCGTTGGTCAGTCGTGCAGATCCTGGGCAGCGAAGAGGCGCAGCGGATTGCGCACGATACGCATCAGATCCTCCTGGATTCAGCTCAGCAAAGCATGACAGTGGCTGCACTGGCGGCGGGATTGTGGTTCGTCATCGCCTGGATCTATGGCCATCTGTCCTGGAGGGATCAATCCGTGGCCGGATCGAGCACCGCACCCCGGATGGTATTCCGTGCTTGCCAATGGCTCACTGCCTGGCTGTGGAGTCCGTACCGTCTGGCGGGGGTTCGTCTGACCAAGGATGGCGAGCGACTGCATGTTGTGATCGTTGGGTCCACGGGAACCGGGAAGACAACGGCGGCCCTGAACTTGCTCGACCAGATCAGGGCGCGAGGTGATGCAGCCATCGTGTACGATCCGGACGGTACCTTCCTCTCTTACTTCTACCGAGCCCATCACGACGTGGTGCTCAACGTCTGTGATGCCCGCATGCCGCCATGGAATCCGTGGGCTGACTGTCTGGAGGCCCAGCATTTCCTGGACTTCGCGGAAGCGATGATGGCGCGAGATCCGAGAGAAAGCAGTGACTCCATCTGGGATGTCGGGGCCACTCACTTCATTGCATCCGGATTGGAGCAACTTGGACGCATGGCCAGATGCACAAACCGAGACCTCTATGAGCTTCTGGTCACCATGCCATTGGATGAGATTGAGGAACGTCTGAAAGGCACGCCGGCAGGCGTTGTGATGAGTAAGAGCATCGAACGCACGGCGCTCTCGGTGCGGTTCACGGCCATGAAACGAGCCGGTGTGTTTCGCTATCTCCAGGATGCTTCAGAGGGTGAAACCTTTAGCATCCGCCGATTCGTGAGTCAGCCTTGTGGCCGGTGGCTGTTCCTGTCCGCTCGAGCTGATATGCGGGCCCTGCTCCGTCCCATGCTGACTGTCTGGTTCCACCTCGCCACGACTGCACTATTGTCGTTACCGCCCTCATCAACGCGGCGGCTCTGGTTCATTCTGGATGAAACCGCTTCCCTAAATCGTCTCCCTGCGTTGAGCACACTGCTTCAGGAAGGCCGGCGCTTTGGGGCCTGTGTCGTACTCGGTCTTCAGTCACTCTCCCAACTTGCCTCACTGTATGGCGAACAAGAGGCCATCACGCTGCTCTCTATGCCGCAAACCACCCTGGCTCTTCGCAGTCCGGAACCACGGACCGCGGAGCTGCTTGCGAAGCGCATTGGACAACAGGTCTTCATCGAATCCCAGGAAAGTGTGCAGTACGGGGGCCACGCTGCGCGAGATGGAGTGTCCTTGTCCGAGCATTACACGACCCGTTACCTCATCGAACCTGCGGCATTGCAGTGCCTGCCGGATCGAGTGGGATACCTCAAGCTCCCCGGTCCTCAGCCTCTTGTGCATGTCTCGCTCCGGGTGAACGAACGATCGCCCATTGCGCCGCCACTGATCCCGCGCACGATGCTGGTTGGCAGGTCTGATGCCGAACCTGCTGCGAACCACCAGGGGCATCTTGGCGCATCAAAGAACGATCGAACGCCGAGTCTCGCAGAGTTAGCAGATGAATTGACCACGTGAAGGCGGGACGGATGCTGAGCATCAAGAACATCACGAATAGTGCCGCCGCCGGCCATTACTACGAAAAAGATAACTACTACACGGACCGTGAGGAAGCACGCGAGCGCTCTGTCTGGTGGGGGCAAGGCGCTGAGCGGCTGAGCCTTTCCGGTCCCGTTGACCCGGAGACCTTTCAGCGAGTGCTTGATGGACAATTGCCGAACGGAGCAGAAATCAGGTCGGGAACGGTCGGACGAGACCGAGCCGGCGTTGATGTCACCCTGAGCGCTCCCAAAAGTCTGTCTCTGCTTGCCGAAGTGGGAGGGGATCATCGACTCCGCGAAGCGCACGAGGTCGCTGTGACCAAGGCGCTCGAATATCTGGAACGGGAAGCCGCTCAGGCGCGTCTCACAGTGGATGGCGAGACCAGTACCGAACAGACCGGGAATTTCGTCGTCGCACGGTTCCAACATGACACGTCGCGCACGCTTGATCCGCAGTTGCATACGCACGCGGTGATCGCCAATGCAACGGAGCGGCAGGATGGCGCATGGCGGGCCCTGTCGAACGAAAAGCTGTATGAGCACAAAATGGCGGCTGGCGCGATCTACCGCGCGCAATTGGCCGCCGAAGTGCAGCGGCTCGGGTACGACATTGAAAAGACCCATGCCGATGGCCGGCTTGAAATCCGAGGTTTTACGAAACAACAGCTCGAGCATTTCAGTCAGCGCTCCCTCACCGTTCGGGAGGCGATGCAGGAGCGTGGGCTCTCAGGAGCCAAAGCGGCCGAGCAGGCGACGCTCATGACCCGAAGCGTGAAATCTGATGTCGATCGGGGAGAACTTCACGAGGAATGGCGTACGCGGGCCGAGTCTCAGGGGTTCGATCTCGCTCACGTGATGGAACAGGCCGGGGAGCGTGCCGGCCGTGAGGCGAATCACAACGAAAGCCGGCAGGTTGCCAGGGCAGGATTGCAATGGGCCATCGAGCACACAACGGAGCGACAAACCGTCGTAGCCCGGCGGGATCTGGAGCGTTATGCGACGGAACAGGTTGTCGGTACAGCGACCTATCAGGATGTGCAGCGCGCAATCCGCCAGGCGGAGCGATCAGGCGAGCTGATTCCACTTGGCGATCGGTACACGACCTTCCAAGCATTGAAGACAGAGCAGGACACAATCCGCATCATGGCAGAGGGCCAGGGGCATGTGGCCTCCATCCTGTCTCACGAGCAGGCCCGAGAGGCGACAGACGGGAGAAGCTTCACGACAGGACAGCAACGAGCCGCGATTCATATCTTAGTCAGCGAGGACTGCTTTATTGGGGTGGAGGGTCGTGCAGGGACAGGCAAGACCACCATGCTCACTGTGGTGAAGGACTACGCTGAACAGTGCGGGTACGAAGTGAGAGGGCTCGCGATCTCAGCGAGTGCTGCAAGAACGCTGCAGAACGAGGCTGGGATTCGGTCACAAACAGTTGCGCAGTTCTTGGCGGAACGGGCTGGGCAACAGCGGGAGGGGATTCAGAACGGCAAGCGAACGCTCTATATCGTTGACGAATCCTCCTTACTCGGGTCTCGGGACGCGCAGGCCTTCATGAAGGCCATCGAGCAGGAGAATGCCCGGGCGGTGTTTCTGGGCGACAGGGCCCAACTTGCCGCCATCCAGTCTGGAAAGCCTTTCGCGCTGCTCGTAGATAAAGGCATGAAGACCGAACAGATGACGGAGATTGTTCGGCAACGAACTCCGGAACTCAAGCAGGTTGTTGAAAAAGCCGCGGAAGGCAAGGCCGCCCAGACGATCGCTCAGTTAGAGAAGGCTGGGAACTTGATCGCCATGGCTGACCGTTCCGCGCGCCTCGATGCGGTGACCCGGGAGTACCTGAATCGAGATCGGGCGGTCCAGGAAGGCACACTCGTGCTCACTGGTTCGCGGGCTGATAGGGCCGAGTTGAATGCGCGCATTCGTGAAGGGCTGAAACAGCGGGGTGTCTTGTCCGGTCCTGAGATCCGCGCCGAGGTGCTGGTTTCGAAAGATTTGACCAGGGCGCAGATGAGGGAATCGACGTCTTACGAGATGGGCGATGTGATTCGATTTGGGAAGGAATATCGCTCGCTAGGAGTGGGCAAGGCGGAATACGCGCGTGTCGTAACCGTCAAGCCAGATAGCAACACCGTCATCTTGCAGATGGAAAGGGATGCTCGAACGGTTGAATGGCAGCCCCATCGGAACACCGCCGTTGAGGTCTATCGCCAAGAAGAACGCACTCTTCTGGACGGGGATCTAATTCGATGGACGAGAAATAGCTACGAGCAGGACCGTCGGAATGGTGAACTGGTCAGGGCGAGGATGGATTCAGAAAGCGGGACCGTGCTCGTTCGCGACCGAGATGGGAATGAAACCTCCTTCGACCCTCAACGCGATCGCCATTGGGATCATGGCTATGCCTCAACGGTCCATGCCAGCCAAGGGCGCACAGTGGAGCGGGGAATTTACCATGCCGACAGCGAGCAGATCGCGACGAACCGAGAAGCCTGGTATGTGGCCCTGTCGCGGGTTCGTGAAGAGGTGAGGATTTACACCGATGATGCTGTGACCTTGCGGGAGGCCGTGAATGAAAGTCGAGGCCAGCACAGTGCGATCGAAGCGGTTGAACGTCAAGGTGCCGGAGACCGCGAGCGCGGTCACCGGGACAATTTAGCGGCCGACCAGCATGTCGCCAGTCCGCCGCGCGCAGTAGAACTCGAGCGATAGGTGAAAAGAGGGGGGAAGTCTTCGCTCGGCGTGGAACCTTGCCACGTCCGGCAAAGACATCCCCCCTCGCCCCCCTTCATGAGCGCCGGCTGACGCCCGCGCAAGAAGCGAAATGACTGAACCACAAAGGAAAGGAGTTGACTCATGGTCACCTGGAAACCGCCCATAGGCATGCGTCTGATCTGGCAGCTTTTCAAACTCTGGTTGCCCGGCAACAATGTGCCGCCGGTTTCCTATCGACAGCTCGCGTCCATGTGCGTCCTTTACTGGAAGTACGGGAACACTCCCTATTGGGTGGACATCGAGCCTGATCTGTTTTGGCGCACACTTCCACGCTCAATGAAACGGCAATGCTTAGAAGACCGGAAACGTAACGGCTCTGTGACTGTTCTAGCACAGCCTCCCCAAGGCCCAATCATCGATAGTCACGATGCCGGGCAGGGGTCCGCCCTCTAATCTCTTCCAGCAACCTTTTCCGCTCTGACCCACTTGCCAACATTCGTCGGGCCTCTTGCGGATATGCCAGTTATGGCATAAGATTGAGCGTGCAGGGAGCTGAATGAAGCCAGTTCATTTCGTCGGATCGTCGCGGGAAGACCTCCGGGAATTTCCAGAAAGTGCCAGGGAAACGGCAGGGCATCAACTCTTCAAGGTGCAGCAAGGGAAAGAGCCGGACGATTGGAAACCGATGTCCACGGTCGGGGCTGGTGTCCAGGAAATCCGGGTCGGGGATGAAAGCGGGGCCTATCGAGTGCTCTATGTGGCCAAGTTCGAGGAGGCAGTGTATGTGTTGCATGTCTTTGAGAAACGGTCCCAGAAGACCACGAAAGGTGATATCCAATTAGCCAAGAGGCGATATGCCGATTTGCTGAAGTGGAGAAAGGAGCAACACCTATGAAACGCGCGACAGTCACCAAAGGCAGCGGGAATGTGTTTCGGGATTTGGGATTCTCCGAAGAGAAGTCTGCTGAATTGATTCTGAAAAGCAGCCTGCTTCAAGTTCTCCAAGAGACGATCAGAGGGCGGGGATGGAAGCAAGTTGAAGCCGCGGCTCAGTTGGGGATTGACCAAGCCAAAGTGTCCAAGCTCTTAGCCGGCCAGATGGCCGGATTTTCCATCGAGCGCCTTGTCCATTTTCTCTCGCTGCTCGGCCAAGACGTACAGGTAACGGTTCGCAACGCTCCTCGTGGCCGACGGCATGGAACAGTGCGGACGAGGATTGCCAGGAAGTTGGACAGAATCGCTGGGTAGCCCACCGAATTCTGCCCAATTAGCGGTGTTCGATGCCATCCCCCTCAATCGGAACTTTGTTTGACTTTGAAAAAATTATGGAAAAATCTTTCAAAGCCGGACAGGCTTTGCAAGATGTCTTTTAAACCGAGAAAGGTTGAAAATGGGAAGAGGCGCGACAGGGGTGGGGAAGAAAAATTTTTTCTTTCCGTGTCTACATGGCGTCTACACCGATTCGTGATTCTTGGGAGGAGATTCCTAACTTGTTGATTTTTGGTGGGCCGTGTAGGGATCGAACCTACGGCCCGCTGATTAAGAGTCAGCTGCTCTACCAGCTGAGCTAACGGCCCACCTGAGGAGGAAAGCAGTCCCAGAGCTAATCAGAATCGAGAGTGCAACGGTTCGGCGAAGTGCAGCATCTCAAACAACAGAAACCCCGCTTCTCGTTGCCGGCAACAAATCCCAGATCAAAAAACTCTCCGTTTGACCGACACCGAAAAGTGATCGATTGATGTGGCAAACGGTCCACACGAAGTGCGGTATGGTGCGCCTGACAGGATTTGAACCTGTGGCCCTCAGCTCCGGAGGCTGATGCTCTATCCACTGAGCTACAGGCGCATCCGTCAGCGAGGGAGCCAACTTACCACAGCGTTACGCGCGCTGTCTAGCGAGGAGCGGCTCTCGACTCTTCGATCACGAAGAAACGCATAGGGCAGCAGGATTTCCTCGCCGTCCCGATCGGCGCAGACTTCTTCCAGACACCGGGCTTCTTCCGCCGCGAGCGCCTCTTCGTCTTTTCGAAGGATCTCGCTGACCGGAATGAGCGGCAGTGCCGTCTGGACCTCGCAGGCCGGCTGCGCGACGTCACCGGCCTGGGTCGGGACACCCATCAGTCTGCATGTGAGCGGACGGTGAGCATAGATCGAGCAGCAGCCGGCCTGATCCAGAGCAGGGCACGGGGCCTTGGCGAAAGCGGAAACCAGGCGATCGATCACCTCATCCGGCCAGTCATCGAGAAACGGCCGGGAGGCGAGATCCGGAAAGGCTTGTTCCAGTTGGGCGACCTGCGCGTTCGCTCGCGTCTCGATTCGGCGGCGGACATCATCAGGGAGTTGCGACAGACCTTCCTGAAGGTGGCGACGGTCGAGCACCGTGACGGCAAAGAGGCCGAGACAGCAGTCGTGGCAGCCCGCTCGACAGGGCAACGCTTCCAGCAGTGCAGCGCGCGTGCGGGCAAACCAGCGATCGGCTTTGTCGAACAGGCGCCGGGAGGCGACGGTCATCCCGGCAAAGGCGGGCACGGCGTTAATCCTCCATTTCGACGATCAAATCACCTTTCGGCGAGAAGAAGCCCTGTCCGTCGATTTGGACGATGCCGTCACAGTTTTCTTGGAAAAACTCGAGAATCCAGCCGTTCATGTCGTAGCCGTCGTCGGTGACGTCCTGCTGAATCATGCGGGTGGTGACGATAAACTGCGAGCGATTCACGCATTCGCGCGCCAACTGCGCCTCGATATCGTCGAAAATCGACAACCGCTCCAGGAACGCCTCGCGCTCTTGTTTGTGAACGTCCTGGTACGTCCCGCGATCCCGTACGCAGAACACCTGGATCGGCTTTCGTTCGCGATGGTAGCCGATCGAGATTTGGACCCACGCCCAATCGTCGAGGGCGGCGGGATCCATCTTGGGAATCAGCGGCGTCTGTCCCTTCGACTTCAAGTAGTCGAGCAGCAGGCGGAGCGGCGGGGAATTCTCGCGGGCGCAGAAGACGCGAGAGTAAATGTACGTTTCCTGCGGCTGTCCACTGTCCTGTGCCGCCGGGAGAATCGGTAATTCCTTGCCCATCGTTCCTCCGTGGCCGTTGCGGTGTGAGTTACTCTACTCCCCCGTTTCACCGCAGATCAAGACGCGGACATGCAGATTTGTCGCGCCAGATGCGCTTTTTGGTTGACAGGGTAGGGGTGATTCGGTAGACTCCCGTCGGCTTTCAGGCCGACTCACACGCTTCGATCCAGCCTACGACTATCGGCACGGACTCGCATCAATCTCTACAGGAGGATGGTATGGCAAAAACGATGACGAAATCGCAGATCGCCGATCACTTGGCCACCAAGGCGGGCATTACGAAAAAGGTCGCCGCGCAAATGCTGGACGATCTGGCCGCGCTTGCCTACAAAGAGGCCAAGAATACCTTTGTGGTGCCCGGCATCGGGAAACTGGTGTTGGCCAACCGCAAAGCTCGGATGGGCCGTAATCCGCAGACCGGCGAGGCGATCAAGATCCCGGCCAAGCGCGTCGTGAAGTTTCGGATTGCCAAGGCGGCAAAAGACGCGATCCTCGGGAAAAAGTAACGGGCGATTTCGCCGTCCCCGGTGTCGAAAAAGGGCCGCGTGGGCGCGGCCCTTTTTTTTTCTCGCCGCTGCCCTCGTCGGTTAACTCGGCCCCAAACCCGTTCCCCCCATCCCATCATGCGCGACGAGCTTGATCGCGTCGCCGTCTTGTACCTTGGTATCCTCGCTCGCAATCCGTTTGTTCACGGTCACGAGGACTTTTTTCTCCCGCATCAATTCGAGAACCGGACGCAACGCCCGGCCTTGCCGTTGAATCAGCTGGCGGACGGTCAGCGATTCGGGCAGCGAGCACGCGAAGTCTCGCTCGCCGTCTGCTGTTTGCAGCTGGCCCATCAACGTAATCGTCACCATCGTTCCCTCTTCTTCGTCCCGCGTGGCGATTGATTCTGGCTTGTCCGTCTGTTAAGAGACCATCATGCAGACGCTCGATATTCGACGTCCGGGCATGCCCGACCTTCAATTCGTCTTGATGGTCATCGCGCTCTGCACGTCGGGGCTTTCCACGCTCAACATCCCCGAGTCTCTGCGAACCGAAATCTTCGACCGCTGCTGGGCCTTGCTCCATCAAGAGCCGCCGCCGTCGCGCCGCGAGGAGCGGGTCCTCGATCTGCGTGGCGGCACCGAGTTGACCCTCGACGCCATGGTCGAGACGATCCGCACATTGCTGATCGAGGCCGGGATCACGGTTCTGTCCTGGGACCATCCTGTGAGCGAGCCCACGCTTCCCTCTAGCCCCGAGGCGCTCCCGCTCATCGAACGGTTGCAGCGGTTGTATCCGGAACCGCCGGACGTCGTCGATCCGGATCGATAACATCGCATCGCGCGTCCTCGTCATGGCCCCGCATAGATCTCGAAAAACGCATCGATGCTTTCCAGCAACTGGGCCTTGATCTCCTCGACCGTGCCGTTGATCACATGCAGCGCCATGGTGCCTTCCGAGCCATCTGGCAGCAGCACCGGAACATGTGGGTGCCGACGCTCAGGTGCCGTGCCGCGGTCAAGGCGCATGCCGTAGCACAGCGTATACTGCGGTTTGACGAGTTTCAAATGACGCTTGCGCTCCGGCATGGGTATCCTTTTCGGTATAGCTGGAGAAGTGCTACGGCACCTGCGCGATGATGCGCACCGGCCCTCCCGTTCCCCCTTTGATTTTCATCGGCCAGGCATAGACGATGGCGCCTGATGCCGGTACGCGGTCCAGCGCGGCGACGTTTTCGAGAATGTATCGATCAGCCCCGTTGAGAATCCGGTGTGCCGCAAAGTCGCGCGAACGGCCCGGGTCAATGCTCGCCGTATCGATGCCGACGGCCGCGATCCGTCGCTGCGTCACGAGAAATTTCGCGGCGGCTACCGAAAGACCGGGGAAGTGAAGAGTTGTGGGATCATCAGGCGTCGAACTGCCGAGGTAACGAACGCGGTCCGGCCAATGTCGCGCCCAACCGGTACGGAACAGCACGATCGCCCCGTCGAAAATCGCGCCGTGCCGGCGTTCCCAATCTCGGATGTCGTCTACGGTCACTTCATAATCGCGGTTCTCGGAACAGGCCGCCGTGACATCAATAACGACGGCAGCGCCCGACAGCTGATCGAGCGGAATGGCATCGACCGTCGCCCGTCCCTCGGCAAAATGGATCGGCGCATCGATGTGGGTGCCGCCGTGCTCGGCCATCGAGAACGCGGCCGCGGCATACCAGCGGCCGTCCTTGTCCGGACCCCAGGCGGTCTTGCGCCACACGAATCGTTCGTTGTTGGGCCAGGAGACAGTGAACTCATCGAAGGGATAGGTCAGATCGACGAAGTGCGACGTCGGCCGGCTGCCGGCGCAGCCGCTCTGCAGGGCCAGCAATGTCGCCATGATCGTGACGCAGACTCGAGACATCCGGCCAACGGTAACAGGTCGGCGGCGGTGAAAACAATTGTGTTGATTCAGCCGCAAGAAATGAGGATAAGTACGGCCCCATGCGGATTCACGAAACTCGCTTGAAGGGCGTGTGGCTGATCGAGCCGGACGTATTCGAAGATCGGCGCGGGTTCTTTTTGGAAATCTATCACCAACGCAAATATGCGGAGGCGGGCATCGCGGGACCGTTCGTGCAGGATAACTGGTCGCATTCCGTTCGCGGCACGCTGCGCGGCCTCCATTATCAACGCGTCCATGCGCAAGGCAAACTCGTCTTTGCGGTGGAGGGCGAAGTGTTCGATGTCGCGGTGGACATCCGCCACGGCTCGGAGACGTTCGGCCAATGGTATGGCGTCGAGCTGTCCGCGGCGAACAAGCGTCAGCTGTATATCCCGCCGGGATTTGCGCACGGCTTCTGCGTGCTCAGCGAGACCGCGAGCTTTGTCTACAAGTGCACCGAGTTCTACGTGCCGGCCGATGAGGGCGGCGTCTTGTGGAACGATCCGCAAATCGGTATTTCCTGGCCGATCCAGGAGCCGCTCTTGTCGGCGAAGGACCAAGGCTATCGGCCGCTCTCCGAAATCCCTCCGTCCCTGCTGCCCGTCTATCAGCGGTAAGTCCGTGATTGTCCCGCTGACGGTTGACGAAGACCACACGTCTTCGCTATATAGGAATCGTTCCTAACAAGGAAGCAATGAAGCTGACGCACGACGAGATACGGACGCGGTTCCGGGAGCGTGGGCTCAAAGCGACGCCGCAGCGTGCCGCAATCTATCGAGCGCTCGCCGAGACGACGAGCCATCCGACCGCCGAGATGCTCTATCGCGCGGTCCGGCGCATCCATCCGATGATCTCGCTCAACACCGTCTACTACACCTTGACCGCGCTGCAAGCCGCCGGATTGGTGCACGAAGTGAACTACTGGCATGACGGCGCGCGCTTCGATGCGAACATGGAGCCGCACCATCATTTGATTTGTCTTGCGTGCCGGCGGATCGACGACGTGACGGATCGGCGGCTCGACCGTGTGCTGGTCGGCATGAAGCCACAGGCGCGTTTCGACGTTCGCGGGCGACGGGTCGAATTTCACGGCTATTGTGCCGAGTGCTCCAATCGCCGTGGCGCCATGCCGAGAACACGAAACCGTTCATCATCCCAAACAGGAGGGTCCTATGAGCAAGAGTCTAAAGGGCACCAAGAGTCATGAGAATCTGAAGCATGCCTTTGCGGGTGAATCGCAGGCCAACCGGCGCTATCTCTACTTTGCGCGGCGTGCCGACATCGAAGGGTATCCGGATATCGGCGGCCTGTTCCGTGATACCTCGGAGGCCGAGACCGGACATGCGTTCGGCCATCTCGATTTCCTCAAGGAGGTCGGCGATCCGGCGACCGGCATCCCGATCGGCAACACCGAGGCGAATCTGAAGTCGGCGATCGAGGGAGAAACCTACGAGTACACGCAAATGTATCCGGGCATGGCGAAGACCGCACGTGAGGAGGGGTTCGCCGAATTGGCCGAATGGTTCGAGACGCTGGCCAAGGCCGAACGATCGCATGCCAATCGGTTCACCAAGGGGCTGGACAGCCTGAAGCAGGTCTAGGGAGCCGGACCATGTGCGTGATGATGCAGTGAGTCGCTGTGAGCGATGCCCCGTGTACTCACCGTTGTTGATCGCGTCGTGAAAAGTCTTGAATTGCTGAGCGGAGAGCCGCTGCTCAAGGATACGCAGCGGGTGTACGAAATTTGCGACGGGTGCCGGCGCTGTTTCAACCTGTGCCCGTCGTTCAACACGCTCCTCGACCGTCTCGACCAGTCTGAGAGCGACGTCACAAAGCTGTCCCTGGCCGACCACCGGCGGGTTGCCGACGAGTGCTACTACTGTAAGCTCTGCTACAACCACTGTCCGTACACCCCGCCGCACCAGTATCAGATCGACTTTCCCCGCTTGATGGTTGCCTGGAAAAAGGAACTCGCGACCACGCGGGGAGTCCGGTGGCGAGACCGGCTGCTCATCCAGACGGATCTCATCGGCAACCTCGGCAGTCGCTTGGCGCCGCTCGTCAACCGGATGCTTCGAACCGGCTGGCTACGCGCGATGATTGAGCGCATCGCCGGTGTGCATCGTCGGAGAGACGTGTTGCCGTTCTCGCGTGAAACATTCGCGACCTGGTGGTCGCATCGGCCGCAGGTCACGCGGTCGACGGCGCCGACCGCGAAGGTCGCCCTGTTCGCCGGCTGTCTGGTGAATTATCAGGCGACCGATATTGGGAAGGCGACGGTACAGGTACTGGAGAAAAACGGGGCTGACGTTGTGGTGCCGTCACAGCGATGCTGTGGCATGCCGTCGTTCGATCTCGGTGACCTGGACGCCATCAGAGCGGCGGCCGAGGCGAACCTCGCAGCGCTGCACCCGTTGGTGGAGCAAGGTTACGACGTCGTGGTGCCGGTCGCCAGTTGCAGCCTAATGCTGAAGCGCGAGTATCCGGCGATCGTGAGCGATCAGAGAGTGGCGGCGGTTGCCGAACGAACGTTTGATGTCTGCGAGTATTTGATGCGCCTGAAACGTGAGGGACGGTTGTCAACCGACTTCGTGCGCCGACCGGGACGAATTGCGTATCAGATCCCTTGCCATTTGCGCGATCAGAATATCGGCTTCAAATCGAAGGAACTCATGGAACTGACCGGCGCGCAGGTCGACGTGATCGAGCGCTGTTCCGGGCATGACGGGACATGGAGCGCGAAGACGGAATTCTTCGACCTCTCGATGGGCATTGCGCGGAAGGCCGCGCGTGAGATTCAGCAGACCGCCCCGGCGGTCGTCGCCTCGGATTGCCCGTTGGCCGGCCTGCAATTGGATCAGGCCGGCGCATCGACCGATACGGCGGTCGGGCGGACCCTGCACCCGATCCAGATCGTGCGCGACGCGTACGGATTGTCATCATGAAGGCCCTCACCCAAGAGGACCTGCTGCCGGCCGGGGAGTACGAACGGGAGCGCGAGGCGTTTCGGCGGCGAATCATTGCCCTCAAAGCGCGCCGACGCGTGTCGGTCGGTGACAAGGTGACGCTCGTCTTCGAAAACCGCGAGACGATTCAGTTCCAAGTGCAGGAGATGCTTCGAACGGAGCGAATTTTCGATCCGGCTAAAATTCAGGAAGAACTGGACGTCTACAACGCGCTCCTGCCGGCTGACGGTGAACTGAGCGCGACGTTGTTCATTGAGATTATCGACAGCCGGGACATTGAGCGCGACTTGAACGCATTTCGAGGGATCGACCGCGAGCAGACAGTTTCGATCGCCGTCGGCGAGGAGAAAGTCTATGCGGAATTCGAACAGGGCCGGAGCCATGAAGAGAAGATCAGCGCGGTCCACTTCGTCAAGTTCAAGCCGTCGCGGGCATGGATAGAACGCCTTGCCGAGCGACGGTGGCCGTCGTCAGTCGCCATTGTCTATCCTGCCTACCGACAGGAGGTGCAGGTGCCGGCTGAAGTCCAGCAGGAATGGCTCAAAGATCTCGGCCGCTGAGTCGGTCGGGGCATTGACTCGCCCTCAGGGGCGACTTACCATAATTATCCGACGGTGGGAGGAGGTCGAGGTCCTATGGTGACGATTACATCGGTTGCGGAGCAGAAGATTCGAGAGTTGATGAAGGAAGAGCAGGATGCGGTCGGGTTGCGGATTTATGTCCGCGGCGGCGGCTGCCACGGCTATCAATATGGGATGGCATTTGAAAACAAGATCGCCGAGGATGACAGCGTGATCGAGAAGGGCGACATTAAGGTCATCCTCGACTCACAGAGCGCGCCGTTGCTGAGCGGGGCGGAGGTCGACTACGTGGATAGCCTTCAGGGCTCGGGCTTTTCGATCAAGAATCCACAGGCCAAGACCACCTGCGGGTGCGGCAGCTCCTTTAGCGCCTGAGGGCAACATAAATCCGACGTCACGCGAAGGGTTGGGGCTCTCGCTCCAGCCCTTTGTATTTTTAATCCATGGCGCTCGTCCGGCTCACCAAACGAATCGAATTTTCCGCCTCTCACCGTTATCACAACCCGTCGTGGAGTGCGGCCCGGAACCGCGAAGTCTTCGGCGTCTGCAATAACGACCCCGGGCACGGGCACAACTATTTGCTCGAGGTCACGGTGGCGGGGACGGTGGATGAGGCGACCGGGATGGTCGTGAACTTGACCGACCTCAAGCAGGTGCTGACCGCCGTGCTCGCGGAGTTCGATCACAAACACCTGAACCGCGACACGTCCTATTTCACGGATCGGATCCCGACCACGGAAAATATCGCGACCGTGCTGTGGGGACTCATCGCAGATCGCGTCCATCCTCAAGCTGTCGAGCGCATCCGGCTGTATGAAGATGACGATCTCTATGCCGAGGTCTCGCCAGAGATGGTCTCGGCTGGAGAAGCAGCTGTGACACGCCGCTGGCATCTGGTCGCCGCGCACCGCTTGCCGAAGAGCGAGAGGGAAACACTCTATGGGCCGTGCGCGTCGCCATCCGCACACGGACACAACTATGGCGTCTTGGTGACGGTGCGCGGAAGGATCGATCGGTACACCGGGATGGTGACGAATTTAACGGCACTGGATCGGCTGCTCGCCGACCGTGTGCTGTTTCGTCTCAATTATCGGGATCTCAATGACGACATGGCGTTCCAGCAGGCACCGCCGACGGGTGAGAATATTGCCCGCTTCGTGTGGAACGTGATCGCGGGGGCGGTCGACGGGGGACGGATCGTAAAAGTCCGGCTCACTGAAACGGAGGACACGTCGTATGAGTATGCCGGAGAGGAGCCGAGTCGGTCAGTGCGCGAGGAGATGATCACGAATCAGCGCGGCTAACTCATCGGCTTCGACTTTGCCTTCACGGGTCAACACGAGCGTGCCGTTGGAGAAGAGATGGGTCGTCGGATAGGTCTCGAAGTGGTGTTCTTTCTTGATCTCGCGGCACCGTCCGGGTACGTGCATTTTCGCCTTCCCGACTCGCACCGACGGGAACGTTGAGGCGATCTTCTCCAGGATCGGGTCGTATTCATTGCACGGCTGGCATGAGGCGATCCCGTAGGCGACGACCGCGGCCGGCGCCTTCTTGAACTCCCCGTAATTCTCGTCGCTGACGTCTTCAACGGTTCCAGCCATTGTGTTACGGGACCTTGACTGTGCGGATCGGATGTTGGCGCGTCGGGAAGGACTGAGCACTGGCGTCGTGCTCAGTCCCGATGTCCGGCACGCTTCTTAGCTCAGCTTCTTGAGCGCTTCGAGGATTTCCTTATCGTCGCGCGCGGTCTTGATCTCCTGAACTTTCACGTACGCGACCTTCCCGTTCTTATCCACGATCACGGTCGCCCGCTTGCCGCAATTGAGCGGTTCGAAGTACAGCCCGTACTTTTTCACGACTTCCCGATTGTAATCCGACAACAAGCGATGCTTCAGGCCGAGCGAATCCGCCCAGGCCTTATGCGAGAAAAAGCTATCGGTGCTGATCCCGAACACTTCGGCGTTCGAGGATTGGAAACTCGGGAAATCATCCGTCAAACATTTATTCTCATTCGTGCAGACCGGACTCCAGTCCAGCGGATAGAAGGCCAGGACCACGTTCTTCTTGCCACGATACTCGCTGAGCTTCACGTCCTTCTGGTCCTGATCCTTCAACGTAAAGTCGGGAGCTGTGTCGCCGACCTTGATTTCAGGTGCCACATCGGTAGCCATCGAATCCTCCTCCGTTAGAGTCATGACGCCGACCAAAGTCGATTGCGTAGCACGCGGTGAAAAACAATGTCAACCGGCCAAAAGGCCTAGCGGCACGTGCGGCCGAAGGGCCGAGGGCGAAAGCGAAGACGAAGGCGAAGTGGAGGCTACCAGCTGATTTCGCGAAGAATGACAGGGGCCGGCATGGGGACGGTGCGATGCCGGATGACCCGCACGGTCTGACCGAGCGGCGGAATGTACAGCGTCTCGCCGACATTGGGCGACCGCCCGATGTGGAGAATTTCGTCGGCGATCATGAACAGTTGTTCAGGCACATCCCGCGTTGGGAGGCCCGTCGGCCGGAAGACTTCCAGGTCGTCACACTGAAATTTGCGCATGCCGCGCGTAAACAGCCACGGCTGCCCCGACCCGCCTTCGGCTTCCACGACGCGGATGTGATCGTGAAGGTCGAAGGTCTCCAAGCACCGATCGGTCCAGTCGGATGGATTCCAATAGCGGTCGGATTCCACGTCATAGGCGGTGCCCTGAGTGAGCAATGTCAGGGCGCGAGCAAGTCGTGCGGCATGCAGCACGCGATCGATGGCAGAGTCACCGGCAGAGGCCGGGCGTCCGACGAGCGCGCAGGCAGAATGACTCCACTGGAGGCGGTCCCGCCATACGCGCGCGTCGCGCGAGGGGAGGTCAAGATCCAGATGAAGAGTCCATGGGCCGTGGGCCACGATCTGCGCTGCCGAACTACTGCGTCCGCCCGTCGGAGCGGGCTTCACCGACAGCGGCCCACCGTATTGGAGATCAAACCACAGTTGAAGTTCGGTCAGAGAGGGCGCGGTCGAAAAGCCGACGACGAAGAGGGGAGCGCCGTCCGGGGATTTCGAGACCTTGCGCCGGATCTTCACCGACGGTCCTTACGCGCCTTTCGCCGGTCTTCCGGATTGAGCAAGCGCTTGCGGATTCGAAGACTCGTGGGGGTGACTTCGACCAGTTCATCGGTCCCGATGTACTCGAGCGCGTACTCGAGCGTGATCTGCCGCGGCGGCGTGAGAACGAGGGCCTCATCCGATCCGGACGCGCGCATATTCGTCAAATGTTTGGCCTTGCAGACGTTGACGTCCAAATCCTCGTCGCGGCTGTTTTGTCCCACCACCATGCCTTGGTACACCTCCACGCCGGGGCCGATGAACAAGCTCCCGCGCTCCTGGATCATGTACAGGCCGTAGGCGTTGCTCGTGCCGTCTTCATAGGCGACGAGCGAGCCGTGCGGCGCGGTGGACGCGAATTTCTCATCGACCGGGCGGTACTCCTGGAAGACGTGGTGCATGACGACCGTCCCGCGAG
This sequence comes from Nitrospira sp. Vd2, assembly GCF_979581665.1. Taxonomy (NCBI): domain Bacteria; kingdom Pseudomonadati; phylum Nitrospirota; class Nitrospiria; order Nitrospirales; family Nitrospiraceae; genus Nitrospira; species Nitrospira sp. Vd2. The sequence goes on from NZ_CEFZSK010000006.1 coordinate 37,538, forward strand.
TTTTGGCGAGCAGCACGTTCTTCAGCCCGATTACGCCTCGGGTCGGGATCGAAAATTCCATGTGAGTGTCGGACGCGGTCCCTTCCGAATGAATCACCTTCATATGGCGCAACTCGCCGCGCCGCTGGCCGACTTCTTCGATCACTGCCCCTTGGTAGTCCGACGGCACTTCGATCGTCAATTCTTCGAACGGCTCCGTCATGACACCGTGCTCTTCGCGTAGGATGACCTCCGGCTGTGAGACTTGCAGCTCATACCCTTCACGCCGCATCTGCTCGATCAGCACGGCCAGATGCAACTCGCCCCGCCCCGCCACCAAAAACCGATCGGGGCTGTCGGTTTCCTGGACGCGGAGGGACACGTTCGTCTCCAACTCCTTGAAGAGCCGTTCGCGCAGATGCCGCGACGTGAGATATTTCCCTTCCCGGCCCGCGAAGGGGCTGTTGTTCACCGCGAACGTCATCTGCACGGTCGGCTCATCGATCGCGACCGGCGGCAGGGCAATCGGCTGATCCGCATCCGCAATTGTCTCCCCGATGCCGATCGCCGGGAGCCCGGCGACGGCCACGATCTCGCCGGCCTCGGCCCGCTCCACGTCTTGTCGCTCCAGTCCGGCAAAGACGGAGAGATCGGAGACTTTGCCGGGGACATGCTTGCCCTCACGCGTGATCTGGATAACGGCTTGCCGTCGCGCAATCGAACCGGATTGAATCTTGCCGATGCCCATCTTGCCTTTGTAGGAGTCGTAGGCGAGCGCGAGGACAAGGATCTGAAGCGGCGCCTCCGCATGGATCGCCGGAGCCGGGATTTGGGCGAGAATCGTGTCGAGGAGCGGATGAATATCGGTGCCCGGCTTGTTCACATCGAGCGTCGCCGTGCCTTGAATGGCCGACGTATAGACGATCGGGAAGTCGAGCTGCTCGTTGGAGGCGCCGAGATGGACGAATAGATCGAAGGTGCGGTTGACGACGTCGTCGATGACAGCGTCCGGCCGGTCGATCTTGTTGATGACGACGATCGCCCGGTGTCCCAGGGCGAGGGCCTTTCGCAGCACAAACGTCGTCTGCGGCATCGGGCCTTCTTTCGCATCCACGAGCAACAAGACGCCGTCCACCATCCGGAGCGTGCGTTCGACTTCACCGCCGAAATCCGCATGCCCCGGCGTGTCGACGATGTTGATCTTCACGCCGTTGTAAGTAATGCTCGCGTTCTTCGCCCGGATGGTAATGCCGCGCTCGCGCTCCTGATCCATCGAATCGAGAATGCGTTCGCCCATCTCGTCGATCTTGCGATGCACCCGGGTCTGTCGCAACATCGCGTCGACGAGCGTCGTCTTGCCATGGTCGACGTGCGCGATGATCGCAATATTGCGGATGTCGCCACGCCGGCCGGCGGGCGTGCGGTGAAGGGCCCGGGCGGACTCTGCAGTCAAATGAGATTCCATATGGCGATGTAACCCCTTTGTGCCGCGTTGCGGCAAAAAAAAGACGCCGGAGGACACCGGCGTCCAAAACAGTATAATTGATGAGGTGAAGGATTACAAGCAACGGCGGTGACCGTTGCCTTGAGTTTTGCAGCACCCCGTTGTAAGGTGATGGGGCCTGCCGACTGATCCCAAGCCTCTTGGAGTTGTTCCACGATGTCATATCCGGAACTGTTTGAGTCGCCCGAGCGCTCGCGGCGGCGCTGGCCATGGTGGGCCATCACGTTGATCGTGGTCGGCTCACTGGTCGTAGTCGGCGGCCTGACCGGCGCCGCGGCGGTCTGGTACATTGCGCAGGAACTGCCCGCTCTCGATTCCGTCACGTCCTATCAGCCCAGCTTGGTGAGCCGTGTCTATTCGGATGACCGGAAGGTCGTCGGGCAGTTCTATGTCGAGCGGCGGATCCTCACGCCGCTGGCGGATATTCCCGAGCACCTGATCCATGCCGTGATCGCCGTGGAAGACTCGCGCTTCTACGAGCATCCGGGGCTCGATATCGTGGGCATCGGCCGCGCCGTGTGGACGAATCTCCGGAAGGGCGGCAAGATCGAGGGCGCCAGTACGATCACCCAGCAGCTTGCGCGCGCGCTCCTCCTCTCGCCCGAGCGGACGTACGTGCGGAAGTTCAAGGAGCTGCTGCTGGCCTACAAGATTGAAACCGTGTTGAGCAAAGATCAGATCCTCGAGACGTATCTCAATCACATTTATTTTGGCCAAGGCGCGTACGGCGTGGCCGCGGCCGCGCAGACCTACTTCGCCAAAGATCTCTCGCAACTCACGGTGGCGGAAGCGGCCCTGCTGGCCGGTCTCCCGAAATCGCCGAACAATTACTCCCCCTATAAGAATCCCGAACGGGCGAAGAAGCGCCAGGAACACGTGCTGACGCGGATGGAAGAGGCCGGGTTCATCACGGCCGAGGAGCGAGAGGCCGCGGTGCAGCAGCCCTTGACGTTCAAGCACGGCGGCGGCTCGCAACTCGCTCCCTATTTTATGGAATACGTTCGGCAGCAAGTCATGGCGAAATACGGCGAAACGGCGGTCTACAAGGGCGGGTTGGACATCTTTACGACCTTGAACCTCGATCTGCAGAAGGCCGCCGAGCAGGCGATTCGCAATGGGTTGCGGAACTTGGACAAGCGGCAAGGCTGGCGCGGGCCGCTGCGGTCTGAAGATCCGAGCAAAGTGGCTGAGAATCCGCCTTCGCCATCCAGGGCGCTGCCCAAGCCGGGCGAAATCTTCGAAGGACTCGTCACGAAAGTCGGGAAGGATCACGTGATCGTCCAGGTGGGTTCGATCCAAGGCAAGCTCTTGTTCGATGACATGGCGTGGGCCAAGCGAAGACTGCGGGGCCGCGATCTGAGTAAAGACGTCGTGTCGGTGCCGACGGTCAAGGGGTTGCTCAAGCCCGGGGACGTGATCGAGGTCTCGCTCAAGAACGTGGATCGTGAGATCGTGTACTTTCAGCTCGATCAAACGCCGATCGTCGAAGCGGCGTTGTTGGCGATCGATCCGCGGACCGGCGCGATCCGCGCGATGGTCGGCGGGTATGATTTCGGACGGAGTGAATTCAATCGGACGGTCTTGGCGCGCCGCCAGTCCGGCTCGGCCTTCAAACCAATCATCTACGCGACCGCCTTCAACAGCGGCTTGAGCCCCGCGACCGTCGTCCTCGACACGCCGGTGGTGTATGAACAACAGGACGATCCGGAGAAGACGTGGAAGCCCGAAAACTATGGTAAGCGGTTCCACGGCGCCACCTCGTTGCGTAACGCTTTGACCCACTCGCACAATCTCGCGACCGTGCGGCTCTTGGAGAAAGTTGGAGTCAAGAGCGTCGTCGATTTCTCGCGGACCCTGGGGATCGCGAGCCCGCTCAATCACGACTTGTCGCTCGCACTCGGCTCCTCCAGCTTGACGCTCTTGGAGTTGACCTCGGCGTACGGCGTGTTTGCCAATCAAGGGATGAAGCTCGATCCGTATGCCGTCGCGATGGTGCAGGATCCGAATGGGCAGATGTTGGAGCAGAATCTCTTCGCGCCCCGGCAGGTCATCTCGCCAGAGACCGCCTATCTCATTACGAACGTGCTCGAGGACGTCGTGCAGCGCGGAACGGGACAGGCGGCCAAGTCACTGGGCCGGCCCTTGGCGGGGAAGACCGGCACGACGAACGATTACAGCGATGCCTGGTTCATCGGCTATACGCCGAACCTCGTGGTCGGCGTGTGGGTCGGATTCGATGACATCCGATCCCTTGGGGAAACCGAATCCGGCGCGCGGGCGGCCTTGCCGATTTGGATGGACTTCATGAAGGAAGCGCTGCCGCGGTTGCTGGAAATCCCGTTCGAGATTCCGGAGAACGTCGTGTTCGTTCGCGTGGACCCGGAGACCGGCCTCCTGGCCGCAGATCATGACAACCAAGGCACGGTGGAGATCTTTGCCAAAGGGACCGAGCCGACGGACACCGCGCCGCTCAGGACGGATGCCAGTCGCTTCTACCAAGTCGATCAAGGATTAGACGGGGGATTGGCGGGACTGCCGACTTCAACGGTGCATACACCGTGAGGCGGTGACGTCGCCGTCCGGCAAGCTGACGGCTGCTTTCAGGATCCGGCTACTTCGCGTCCTGGTACTCCTCGTGCCAGGCCATTTGAATCGCTTCCAGGATCTTCTCGTTGGATTTTTTCGGATCGTCCTTGAACTCGGGCAGGGCAGTGATCCATCGGTGCATATCCGTGAAGCGGACACTCAGCGGATCGACGTCGGGATGGGCTTCGACGAGCCGAATCGCGATCTCTTCGGCATCATTCCATTTGAGATCCATCACAACACTCCTTCACGGCACTCCGCCACACACGTTAGGCCAATTCCGAGAGCTTCTTGTTCTCCAACGCTTCTTTGAGCGAATGATCCATGAGCACTTCGGCGAGATGGTGCGTCGTCTTCTCGACCTCCGCAATCTTCGCGCGGATGGCTTTATGATCCTCCTGCGAGGCAACGTGTCTGAGCGCCTCCAGCGACGCGGCGATCCCCCGCCGCTCCTCGCGGTCGATCAACTGCCCGCCTTGCTGTAAGGCTTTGTCGGTCGCCTTCAGGATTGCCTCCGCCTCGGTCCGCGCCTCGATCAGTTGCCGTGCCTTCAAGTCTTCCGCCGCAAACTGGAACGACTCGCGAATCATCCGTTCAACTTCCTCGTCGCCGAGGCCGTACGACGGCTTGACCTGGATGCTCTGCATCTGGCCCGTCCGCACGTCTTTGGCAGTGACGTTCAAAATGCCGTTCGCATCGATGAGGAACGTCACTTCGATCCGCGGCACGCCGGCGGGAAGCGGCGGGACCTTGAGCTGGAAGCGCGCCAAGCTCCGGTTGTCTTTGGCCAGCTCGCGCTCGCCTTGGAGAATGTGGATGTCCACGGAGGTCTGCCCGTCGACGTAGGTGGTGAACATTTCCTTGGCACTCGCCGGGATCGTCGTGTTGCGACGAATCAGCGTGCTCATGACACCGCCCATCGTCTCGATGCCGAGTGACAGCGGAGTCACGTCCAGCAGCAGCATGTCCTGAATGCCGCCGCTCAAGATGTCGGCTTGCACGGCCGCGCCAAGCGCCACCACCTCGTCGGGATTCAGGTTGCTGTGGGGAACCTTGCCGAAGAGTTCTTGCACCCGACGGCGAACGAGCGGCATGCGTGTGGCGCCGCCGACAAGGACCACTTCGTCGATGTCCGAAGGCCTGAGATCCGCATCCTTCAACGCCGCCCGGCACGGCGCCATGGTTTGTTCGACCAGGTCGTGCGTGAGCGACTCAAGCTGCTCCCGCGTCAGTTCCAACCGAAATTCGCCCTTGCCCTCGGGTAGCTCGATGGCGATGGCGGTCTTGTGCTCGTCCGACAGGCGGATTTTGGCCTGCTCGGCGGCAAGCCGGAGGCCCTGCACGGCGTCGGGGTAGCGTTGCAGATCGAGCCCGTATTGCTCTCGAATGCGGCCGAGGACGAACTCTTGAACCTTCCGATCAAAATCATCGCCGCCCAGGTGCGTGTTGCCGTTGGTCGCCAGCACTTCGAAAATGCCGTTCTTGAGCTTGAGGATCGAAATGTCGAATGTCCCGCCGCCGAGATCGTAGACGGCGATCAACCCTTGGGTGCGCTTCTGCAGCCCGTAGGCCAGCGAGGCCGCGGTCGGCTCATTGATGATGCGCAATACCTCGAGCCCGGCGATCATGCCGGCATCCTTGGTTGCTTGTCGCTGGCTGTCGTTGAAATACGCGGGGACCGTAATCACGACCTTTGAGACGTCCTCGCCCAAGAACGCCTCGGCCCGCAACTTCAGTTCCTTGAGGATCATCGCCGAGACTTGCGGCGGGGAATACCACTTCTCGCCGAGCTGGATCCGAATAACCCCGCCCTCTTCCTTCAGCCGATACGGAAAATACTTGAGTTCCTCGGCGACGTCAGCCAGGCTCTTGCCCATGAAGCGCTTGACCGAATAGATCGTCCGCTCCGGGCTTCGAACCAGATACTCTTTGGCCGGCTCCCCGACGATCAGGCCGTTGTCGGTCATGGCCACGACCGAGGGTACCATCGCGCGTCCATGTCGGCCGGGAATGACGTGAGGGGTCTCGTCGTCCATGTAGGCGATCAGCGAGTTGGTCGTGCCCAGATCGATGCCGAAAATCCGTGCCATGGTTAGCTCGTCGTGGCGATCAGATCGTTGAGAATGTTCCGTAAATAAGTGCGATTCGACAGGATCTCGCGCATCTGCTTCAAGACCTGTTGCTTCTCGGCCCGCACATCGTCGCCCTCGGTCCGAGCCTGCAATGCATCCCACCGGCCAAACAGGCCGAACAGCTCCGACTCCATGTCGCGCTGCCGCTGCTCCAGGCTCTCCCTGTCCCGCGCAAGCTTCGTACGGAGCGCCTCGATCCCCGGTGACCGATCGTCGGGCGCCTGGGCTTTATATTCTTCCAGGTCTTCCTGCAATTCCAAAATCTCCTCGAAGAGGTCGGCCGGCGGCGAGGTGCGGATGTCCTTGACGGAACCGGCTTCGAGCTGGACGAGGTACTCGGCGCGACGGATCGGGTCCTTTAGTGTTCGATAGGCGGAGTTCAACAACGCCGCATTGCCGAGACTGATCGCCTGCTCGGTGGAGGTCTTCTGTTGAAAGAAGTCAGGATGAAACAGTCGACTCAGTTCGTAATAGCGGCTTTCCACCGTCTCAGGATCGATCTGGAGCAATCGCGGCAGGCCAAGACACGTGAAATAGTCCAGCTCCTTTGACAGCGGCTGAACCTTCACGCATTGCTCACAGAAATACTCACCCGTCATCGCCGATTGGCAATGCCAGCACATGCTCCGCGCCATCTGCAATTCGGAGCGTTTGGTGGCCGATTTCGGGATCTGTTCCATCACGCCCTCAGCACGGACGCGCCTCCGGCAAGTGGCACTTGCCATACAGCGGCCCCATGGATGGGAAAAGGGATCAGGCCGAGAAGGATTCTCCGCAGCCGCAGGTCTTATTCGCGTTCGGGTTGACGAATTTGAAGGCACCGCCCATGAGATCCTTGTGAAAGTCGAGCTGGGTGCCTTGCAAGTAAATGGCGCTCTTGGTGTCCACGATGACCTTGATCCCGTCGATCTCGTAGACACTGTCATAGGGGCCGATCTTGTCATCAAAATTGATCGTGTAACTCAAGCCCGAGCACCCCCCGCCCTTGACGCCGAGCCGCAGCCCGCCCTCGGTCAGCCCTTGGACGTTCATCAGGCGCTTGACCTCTGTCACCGCGGCCTCGGTTAATGTCACCGCTGGGGTGGCTGTGTCTTGTGAGCTCATGGACCGCTCCTTTTGCTTACTTGCCCTCTTCCGATTTCTTCTTGTAGTCGGACAATGCAGCCTTGATCGCGTCCTCCGCGAGGACCGAGCAGTGAATCTTGACCGGCGGTAGATTCAATTCCTGAACGATGTCGGTATTCTTGATTTTGTACGCTTCCTCGACCGACTTGCCTTTCAACCATTCGGTCGCAAGGCTCGAGCTGGCGATCGCCGATCCGCAACCGAATGTCTTGAACTTCGCATCTACGATCGTGTCGTTCTGCACCTTGATCTGCAGCTTCATGACGTCGCCGCACTCCGGCGCGCCGACGATACCGGTCCCGACTCCTTCCTCATCCTTCTTGAAGGAGCCCATGTTGCGGGGATTGTTGAAATGGTCGACGACTTTTTCACTGTAGGCCATGATCCCTCCTCTACGCGCTCAACGTGTTGTCTTAATGTCTTAATGAACTGCCCACTGGACCGATTTCAGATCGATGCCTTCCTTCGCCATTTCATACAACGGCGACATCTCGCGAAGCTTCGTGACCACTTCGATAACACGCTTGATCGTATAGTCAACTTCCTCCTCGGTCGTGAACCGCCCGAGACCGAAGCGAATTGAGGAGTGGGCGAGATCGGACCCGACGCCCAGCGCACGAAGTACATACGAAGGCTCCAGCGTCGCCGAGGTACAGGCGGACCCCGAGGACAGCGCGATCTCTTTCATCCCCATCAGCAAGGACTCGCCTTCCACGTAGGCGAACGAGAGGTTGAGATTGTTCGGCAGCCGCTGCGTGGGATGGCCGTTCAGATAGACCTCTTCCAGGGCTTTCATGATGCCGTCCTGCAGCCGGTCCCGGAGAGCCGCGATACGCTTCGATTCGGTCGGCATCTCCTGCTCGCACAGCTCGATAGCCTTCCCGAATCCGACGATCAGCGGAACCGGCAGCGTCCCGGATCGCATCCCGCGCTCGTGCCCACCGCCGTCCATCTGCGCCGCAATGCGCACGCGCGGGGCCTTCTTCCTGACGTACAAGGCGCCGACCCCCTTGGGACCGTAGATCTTGTGAGCGGTAAATGACATCAGATCGATACCCATGTCCTGCACGTCCACCGGGATCTTCCCGACCCCCTGCGTCGCGTCGCAATGGAACAGGATGCCCTTCTCTTTGGCGATCTTCCCGATCTCCTTGATCGGGTTGATCGTGCCGATCTCATTGTTCGCCAGCATCACGGAAATGAGGATCGTCTTGTCGGTGATGGCGTTCCGCACATCATCGGGCCTCACCATGCCCATCTTGTCAACTGGAAGGTAGGTGACCTTCACGCCCTTCTTCGATTCCAGCCCCTTGCACGTATCGAGGACCGCTCGGTGCTCGGTCGCGCTCGTGATGATGTGGTCTCCCTTCTCATGGTACATCTCAAGCACGCCCTTGATGGCGAGATTGTCCGACTCGGTCGCCCCGCTCGTGAAGATGATTTCTTTCGGGTCGGCATGGATCAGGCGCGCAATCTGTTTCCGGGCGTTCTCGACCGCCTCCTCCGCTTCCCAGCCAAACGCATGGTTCCGACTCGCGGCATTACCGAATTTTTCAGTAAAGTAGGGAAGCATCGCCTCCAACACCCGCGGATCCATCGGGGTGGTCGAGTGGTTGTCCAAGAAGATCGGAAATTTCATCGATCAACTCCTTCTGCAGTGAGGGATTGCACGGTAATCAACGGTGACCCGGACATCATATCTTGCACCGTCATGCTGTTGAGTAGTTGACGAATGCTGTCTTGGATTTTCAGAAGTGGCGTACGAATGTTGCAGCGATCTCGCTGCTCGCACAGCGTCGTAGTCTTATCATGGTAACACTCGGTGATGCCGAGCGGCCCTTCGATCGCTTCCAATACTTGCGCAATCGTAATGGCGCTCGCGTTTCTTGCGAGCAGGTAGCCCCCCTTCGGTCCGTTCTGGCTTTCCACGATGCCGTGCTTGGCTAGAGTTTGGAGTACCTTCGCCAGCAGCTCGACCGGAATATGATGTTCTTCGGCGATCTCCTTGGTGTTGACGATCCGCGCTCTGGTTACGTCCCCGAACTGCACGGAACCAATATATTGGAGGGCCATCAGCGCGTAATCAGCCTTTTTTGAAAACTTCAGCAAGTGAGTCTCCGAGTCTTTTTGTCGGAGATCAATTTGATCGCCGATCAAAAAGGTCGGATTAAATTTTAGCATCAGATTGTAATTCGTGTCAATAAAAAATACTGGCGTTAATTCAAAGTGTTGAGGAAAAATTCGGGATGAACTCAGACAGGTCGGTATGGTAGAGTGCTTGTAAAACTCAGACTTTTAAGGTGCTCGTCCAATGGGCGGAATCAATCCTTACATCGAAAGAAGCGAGATTGAACTCCCGACCAAACCCTACACCGTCACGTTCATTTCGCCTGATGGCAGTCAGAAGCGGGTCGAGGTGCAGCCGGACAAGATTCCCTATGGACAGACGGGACAACCGGGAAGCATCTTGGACATCGCGATGGCGGCAGGCATCGACCTTGAGCATGTGTGCGGCGGGGTGTGCGCATGTTCAACTTGCCACGTCGTCGTGAAACAAGGTCTTGATTCGTGCAATGAAGGAACCGACGATGAGTTCGATCAGTTAGAGGAAGCCCCGGGTATCACTTTGCAGTCCCGTTTGGGATGTCAATGTGTGCCGAACGGAACGAAGGACGTCATAGTTGAAATTCCCGCGGTGAACAAAAACCTCGTCAAGGAAGGGCACTGACGACCTAGCGGCTTCCGCAATCTGCATTTCTCCACCATCCGTCCAACCTAAACACACCGCCGCTGTTTTGATGCTCACGGCCGCCAGAGGAGTACAGGGATGAGCCAAGTCCGAGTGCGATTTGCCCCGAGCCCAACCGGGTACCTGCACATCGGCGGCGTACGTACGGCACTGTTCAATTGGCTTTTTGCGCGGCAGCAGAAAGGCACCTTTATTCTGCGGATCGAGGACACGGATCAAGATCGCTCAACGGACGAGGCCATCGACGCGATCATCTCGGGAATGCATTGGGTGGGACTCGACTGGGACGAAGGGCCGTACCGGCAGACCGCGCGGGTGGACGTGTATCGACGGCACGCCTTCAAACTGTTCGAGCAGGGCCAAGCCTACTGGTGTGTCTGTACCGCGGAGGAGTTGGAGGCCAGACGAAAAGAGGCGGTTGCCAAAGGACTGCCGCAAAAATATGACGGTCGTTGCCGCGAGAAGGGCATCACTAACCCGACTGGCGAAGCCGCGTTGCGTTTCAAGGCGCCGCAGGCGGGCCAGACGGTCATCGAGGATCTGATCAAGGGCCGGGTGGTCTTCGACAACACAGTTCTCGACGACCTCATCATCCTGCGATCCAACGGCTACCCGACCTACAATTTTTCTGTCGTTGTCGATGATGCGTTGATGGGAATCACGCATGTGATCCGTGGCGACGACCACCTGACGAACACGCCTCGGCAAATACCAATGTTCCAGGCGCTGAGATTCACCGTGCCGCGGTTCGGCCATCTCCCGATGATTATGGGGTCCGACAAGACCCGCTTGTCGAAGCGCCATGGGGCAACATCGATTCTCGCGTACCGTGAGATGGGGTATCTGCCCGAAGCGATGATCAATTATCTGGCCAGACTCGGCTGGTCGTCCGGCGATCAAGAAATCTTCTCGCGCGCCGAACTGATCGAGAAGTTCTCGATTGATCATGTGCAAAAGTCAGCGGCCGTCTTCAACCCCGACAAGCTCCTGTGGGTCAATGCCTATCATATCCGGCATGGTGACCCGTCTCTCGTCGCAGAGCATCTCAAACCGTTTCTGGAGCAAGCCGGCTTTGGCGACGCCGTGAAGCGTGCGGAGCCGGCCTGGATGGAACGGCTGGTGGTGACCTTGCGCGAGCGGGCCCAGACGCTTGTTGAAATGGCGAAGGCTGCCGAACCGTACTTGGTCGACTTGCCCGTCATGGACCCCGAGCCGACACAGAAGTTTCTCACGCGTGCCATCGCACCGGCTCTCGAGCAACTTATCAAGCGGCTTGAGACGGTTTCCACATTCGGGAAGGAGACCATCGAACCGATTTTCAAGGCCGTCTTGGAGGAACAGGGCCTGAAGATGGGGCAGCTCGCACAGCCCGTCCGAGTTGCGCTCACGGGCCAGGCGATCAGCCCAGGGATTTTTGAAATCATCGAACTGTTGGGTCGAAACGCGACGCTCACTCGGTTACGCAGGGGGCTCGCCATCGCGCAAGGCGCCGATTCTTGACTCGCTGCCGCTGTTTCGATTAGGCTGCACGAGCGGTTGGGGGATCGTCTAGTGGTAGGACGTCAGACTCTGGATCTGACTACCTAGGTTCGAATCCTAGTCCCCCAGCCAACGTATTCTTTCACATGCGGAGCCGATCTGATCGGCTCCGCATTTCTCTTCTGCACAACCCGGCTGGTCCCATCGTCTAGCCTGGCCTAGGACGGAGCCCTCTCAAGGCTCAAACACGGGTTCGAATCCCGTTGGGACCACCAATTGTCATTTCGGCCCCTGGCGGCCACGAGCCGCCAGGGGTTTTCATAATCCAGCCACACGGTTCGGCCCGCCAGCCGAAGGTTCGAGCCAATCCGGACCGTCCACTCCTTGAGTGAGTCCAGATTGTCCGTGGAAGCCACGGCATGGGCCTGGTGAGCCGCGCCGACGAACCGCGCCAGCGGTTCGAGCCAATGATTCCCCTGCCGCTCAACCTCTGCGAGCCGCGCTGAGAGCGCCGACTTCTCCAGCAGGAGCTTTTCCTTCCGCGCTGTGTATTCCTCCCGTGAAATGACCGCCTCTAGGTGCGCATCAAGCAGCCGATCGAGCTTCGCCTCCAGCGCGGCGAGCTTGTCTTTCAGTGGTTGAGCGGCAGCGCCCGACGCATGGGATTCGGTCTCCTTCCATTCCTCGATCTGCTTGAGCATGTTCTCCGCCCAGGCGTCGGGCAGGGAGGCGGTTTGAACGGCCAGCCGAAGCTGAGCGGCAAGGGCCTCTTCGCGCACGTAGGGCTGAGAACACGGCCCCTTCTTCTTGGAGCAGCGGTAGTAGTGGTGGCCCTTCTGCCGCTCAGCGGTGATGGCGCACCCGCACTCCCCACAGCGCAGAAGACCGGTGAAGGGGAACAGATGCTTGCGTGTCTCTTGTGCCTTGCCACGCCGCGCCATCACTTGCTGGACCCGTTCAAACAGCTCCCGGGGAATCAGTGGCTCGTGGGAGCCCTGATACAGCTCGCCCTTGAAGCGAAAGAGCCCAATGTAGAACGGGTTCATGAGGAGCCGTTTCACGCTCGCGAGCACCGGGGGCTGCCCCGCACGGCTCACCAGGCCCCACGACGCGACAAGGGTTCTGATCTGCTGAAGTGTGTAGCGGCCCGAGGCGTACGCCTCGAACATCTGGCGGGCGAGCGGCGCCGTGGCCGGGTCCACCACGATGGTGCGGAGCCGGGGCTCATTCAAATACCCGACCGGCGGCTTGCCGGGGAACTCCCCCCGGCGGAGCTTCTGGCGAAGCCCCCGCCAGATGTTCTCGATGAGGTTGTCCACATAGTATTTCGACTGCCCAAACGCGATCGTCAGCATGAACTTCCCTTGTGGGGTGTTCTCAAACCAGAACGTCGGGAACTTGAGCGACGAGAGTGTGCCCGTATCTAAGAGATAGACGATTCGGCCACCGTCCACCGAGTTTCGGGCCAAGCGGTCTGGGTGCCAGGCAAGGAGACCCGCGGGGGCTTCGCGCTCGGCCAACTCGATCATCCGGTTGAAGACGGGACGGCCCGGAACCTTGGCCGACATGGACTCAGTGAACTCCTGGGCGATCGTGAGTCGCTCCTTGCGGGCAAACTCTCGGAGCTCCGTGAGCTGGCTCTCGATGGAGAGGATCTGCCGGTCGTCCTCGTCAGTGGACTTCCGGGCGTAGAGGAAGTATTTCGGCGGGTTCATAGCGGGGTGACCTCCTCGATCGCGTTTGGGCAGTCCCCATGTCGCGTCGTGAATGCTAGCCCTCATGATTCATGGCGGTTCATCGCGAAATCGCGCAGTCGCGTCGCGAGACAGGCGCGCGGAGCCGCGAGGGACTGAGGTGTACTTGAAACAGTACGGTGAGGGACTGAGCGGCGAGCCCGCCTGCTTGCACGCCGTCGGAGGCGCGTGCAGGCTTGTCGCAGCAGTGAATCCGCGATTGCAGCAGAAGCGTTCATGGATCATGCGGGCTCCAACTCGCTCAAAGGAGTGGGCTCCGGGTTGGCGCTGACCGTTGCGAAGCAACGGCCTCCTTCGGCTGGCAGGCCGAACCGTGTGGCTGGATTATGAAAACCCCTGGCGGCCACGAGCCGCCAGGGGCCGAAATGACAATTGGTGGACCCTTTTGCAAGGGGTTCGAACCTTCTTCGAGTCACAAAGTCCCTGATCGTCGCATTCCCACCGCTTGAACGCCTGTCACGCCCCTTGCGTGCGCCCATTTTCAGCTAGACTTGTGGTGGCAAGGGGGCGTGCCAGGCGCGCTCTGCCTCGGTCACTCGCCTTGCACAGGCTCTGAGGGTCTCTGTCCTCGGGCTCCAGCCCCAGGGGTCTTCCGCTGCCTGCGCGCAGAGCCCCTCTGGCGCCGCAAGGCTCGTGCCCTCGGCTTTCGGGTCGCGCAGAACTCTTCGGACTCTGAACCCACGCAAGCGGGCACCCCCATGCTTCAGCCCCGCTTCTTCGGGAATCTTACGTCGGCGCGTGCAGGCAGGCGGAAACCGCAGGTTGAGCCCCGAGCACGCCGACAGCCGCAACTGTTCGCCTTCACGGCTAGATGGTTACTCCCTTTTCTCGGAAGTGTGCCATGAGGCAGTAAATGCGTTCGATGTACGTCACAAAATGACCGAGGTTGGCGAGGAGTACCCCGCGATCGAGGTCGGGCACGATCTGCGGATGGCCGATCTCATTGCGCGTGATGCGGCAATAGTGGAACATGCTACCGATCACCGTCTCCAGATCCTGGGCCAGCACGCCATCTGTGGGTTTCGAGCCACAACTCTTGTATGAGCGGATGAATTCGTCCCATCTGACGGAGATCATGCGGTTGTTTATTCTGGGAAGAAACTTCTCCCGCTTCCCGGCATCGCTGATCGCATCGGCGTAAGACTGGATGAGGAGATTGACGGCTTTTTCGGATGCCGCGCCGAGCATGAATGCGGCTCCCAGGAGAGCGTCGGCTCGAATGCACCGGATCGCTTCCACCACAAAGGCGATGACAACAGGGTCGCAATCGGGTACCCGATCGCGAATCGTGTCGGGGAAACGGTCGATCTCGAAGGGAAGTGCTTGCCCGGGTACCGCAGCACCAGACAGGAGCGCGTCGCGCATTTCATTGAGAAGACGCTTGAGATCGCAGTCCGCTCCACCGACGACGATCTTCCCCGAGTTGTAAACACTCACGGCGGCAAGTTGTCCACGGCTCTTGATGGTGAGCTTTGTGCAGTACTGCTCTTCGGTCATCGAATAGTCGAGCTTCTGCCGCTCCAGGAAAGACGTGACCTCTCGGAGCATCTTCTCATCTGCAACAGGCATGTGGCGACTCACTCTCCCCTACAGCTTGGGCAGCGGAAAAGACTCCTGGTCCCTTCTCTGGCTTCTATGGACATAGGGGCAATCCGCATCTGCTACGCCCTCACTCTGACCAGAAGCTTTTCGATATAGGTTCCTTTATCTTCTTGCTGGAAGAGCACGTTCCGCGCCTCGAACTCGTCCTTTGTCATCCCGTCGTCCCACCAAGCGACCTCCGGGACGCGCGTGCTGGATACGATGAAGGAACTCAGCACCACTGCCGGGTCGCCAAGCTGGCGTTCCAGGTCCTTGATCGTCAGGTGGAACCGGATCTTCGGGTCCTCCGGGCCCTCGAGATTCCGCAGCCCCTTGGGGTCGATGAAGCTCACGTACTGGCGGTCGCCGGCCAGCATCCAGAGGATGAAGTCGGGATAGAAGTTGCCCGCCTCGAAGAAACCGATGCCGCGACCTCGGCTCATGTTGCGGAGCAGGTAGAGCTCCTTGCCCTTGAGGGACTCCTTCTTGGCCTCGCAGAAGGTCTGCAGGTCCAAGACGAAATCGCGCTCGCCCTCGTTCTCCAGCACCACCGGCTTGACCTCGATCAGGTCGTTGCCGACGTAGATGAGCGGCTCGTAGAGATGCCGCCCGAAGGCGATGGCGTGCAGGGACTGGAACTCCACGTTCCGCAGCTTGCCCGCCTCGATGAGCCCCTTGATCTCCTCCAGCTTCTGGACGATGTCCTCGCGCGACTGCTCGATGAGCAGCCGGTACTCGCTGATGAAGTTGGGATCGTCCTCGGACAGCTCCCGGTACTCCAGGTGGTCGCCCTCGAATTCCTGCGTCCTGAACTTGTAGTAGCGGTCCAAGTACTTCTTGAAGAGGGCCGCCGCGATCTCCTGCCAGCGCAGAACCTGCTGGAAGGACCGGAAGTGCATCTCTTCCTTGGGGATGAGCAGCACGTACCAGTCCTTCCGCGCGAGCAGGGTGGCCAAGTTGCGGCGCGGCAGGGTGAGGTTGTGCCAGGCACGCTCGTTCTTGAACTGCTGGAGTTCGAAGTAGATGGCGTCGAAATCGAGAAACGCCAAATGCCGTTCCTCGAAGAAACCACGATCACGTTCCGCCGCCTGCCCGTTCGTCCCGCCGGCGCCGCTGGCCATCGCCTGGAGCTTGGGATACCAGTCCACGACGACCGGATGCCGGACGAGATACTCGGGCGGCTCGTCCAAGGCGGGCTTCGGCCCGTCTTTCTTGAAGTCGATGCCCTCTTCAAGCCGGACCATCTTCAGCTTCTTGCTCCCCAGGTTCTTGATCACCGGGAGCACGAACTCGATCCGGTCCTCGTTCGCCGGGAGACCCTCGTCCTCGAGGTACTCCTTGAACTGGCGCATGTAGTCCGCGCGGATGCCGAAGATGTTGAGCGTCTCCAGTGTCTCGATATTCTTGGGCGCGGCCTGTCCCTCCAGCCTCCGGCTGCGCTTGAGCGAGAAGTCCTTCCCCTTGAGCCGGACGCCGCGACCGAAGAGCTGGATGATCTGCGGCCCCTCGTTGTGCCCGATGTTCATCAGGCCCATGGTGCTGACCCGCCAGCTCGACCATCCTTCGGTGAATTTCTTGGACCCGATCAGGATGTTGATCGTGGACGCCTCGTCGTTGAGGGCCCGGAAGAGGGAGCCCGAGAACTCCTTCTCCGTCACGACCAGTTCCTCCTGCTCCTCGCAGAGCTTGCAGAGCGCCGAGGCGTCGCCGACGTTGATCACGCCGAAGGCCTCGTTGTCACCCAGTCGAAGCGCGACCTCGCCGTCCGTACCCTTCAGATTCTCGACGTGCAGCGCGGCCGTGGTGGGGGCATTGAAGAGCACGCGCAGGATGTCATCGAAGACCTGATCGGAGGAGAGACCAAGTGTGTTGAGATACTGGAACGCGCCCTGGAACAGGTCACGCCCTCTGGCGTCTAGGAGGCCCGAGCGTCCAGCGAGTAGCCGCTCGATGGACGCGACGCTCTCGCCGCGCTCCCGCACGAAGGTCGCCAGGGAGAGAAGGATATCCACGACGTCGGAGACCTTCCGCCGGTTCTGCGTGCGGACCGCGTTGACGCTGCCGCCCACGAAGATCCAGAGCGGGCGCTCAATCAGGAACGGCTGGAACGTGCCGGCCTGCTCCCGATAGAGCTTCAGTTGCTGATAGAACGAGAGGAGGCAGGCGGTCAGGTATTGCCGCCGCACCTTCTCGTCCGAGTCGTCGGCCAGGTTCAGGATGCGGTAGTCCTTCCCGTAGCCGTCGCCGTAAAAGTACTTGTAGGAGTAGTCGAACAGGATGCACTTGGCGTAGACCTGCTCCAGGGCGCGGTTCCCGCTGGCCTTCATCGCCTGGCCGAAGGTCGCGGAGTATTCGAAGGAGAATCCATTCTCGCAGAGCTGATTCCGCTTCTGCATCCAGGCGCCGATCTCCGTGCCGCTGGTTCCGCGATGCCCCTCGTCCACGAGGACCAGGTTGTTCCCCTCGAAAGCGTCCACGGCCACCGTCTTCTCGCCCATCTCTTCCCGCAGCTTGTGGATGTCGAGGATCTTCACCGCGGGGCCGGTGAAGAGGCCCCGCCCCTCCTTCGAGAAGAGCTCGGCCTCGATGCCCGAAAGCTCGAATTCTTCCCGATGCTGGTGGGAGAGTCCCTCGTTCGGAGTGAGCAGGATGACCCGGTTCACCGGCCTGCCCCCGTACCGGGTCAGATAGTGCTGGTACTGGAGGATGTTGATGTGCATCAGAAGCGTCTTGCCGCTTCCGGTCGCCATCCAGAAGGCGACCTTGTTGAGGTCGGGAAGCCGGAATTCAGAATCCAGAATTCTGTCTCCTGTCTCCTGTCTCCTGACTTCCAAAAAGGCGTTCAGTTGCGCGAGCAACCCTTCCGGATCCCGGAAGTACCGGTCGAGATAGATCTCGGCGAAGAGCAAGGCCAGGTACTGGAAGTACTTGGGATAGAGGAACGGCCCCGCGTGGTTCCGCCGCTCCGTGATCCGCCGCCAGTGGCGCACGATGTTCTGGTCGTAGGCCAGAAGCACGTCACGTGGTAGCTCAGGGCGATCAAAGAGCAGCGCCAACTGGTGGTAGAAGCGGCTGACGTTGTTCTCGTCGAACCCCTCCAATTCCGGGGCTTTCAGGTTGGCGGCCAGGCGCTCGAAGCTAGACACCCCGAACAGCGATAGCAGCCACTGGTGGAGCACCAGCCGCTGCTCGAAGCGCAAATTTACCGCAGAGGACGCAGAGGAGCGCGGAGGAGTTCTTCTTTTCATAGGCCGTTGACCATGCGTTTGATTCCGTCTTTGAGATGAAGGACGTTGAAGTTAATGAGCAATCCAAGCTTCTTGCCGCTCAACTTGAGATATGACAGAAGCTGAGCCTCGTGGATCGGCGCGATTTGCTCGACGGCTTTCAATTCGACAATGACGGCGTCCTCCACGACCAGGTCCAGCCGATAGCCAAGATCAATCCGCACGCCGTCGTAGACAACCGGCAGTGCCACTTGTCGCTCGACACGCAATCCACGCTTCCGCAGTTCATGCTCAAGACACGCCAATTAAGCGTTCTCCAGCAAGCCAGGTCCCAGCGCCGAATGCACACGCATCGCCGCATCGACCACCTGCCCGCTGATCTTGTTCAATTCCATACTCCGCGCTCCTCTGCGCTCTCTGCGGTTAAACGTCCTGCACGTCGAACATGAGCCGCCTGAACTCCTCCTCGATGAGCCGGACCTTCCAGGTCTGGTCGGCCTTGCGCAGGTTCTCCAGGTTGTTGTCGCCGTTCACGTAGATGACGTCGAATTCCTGATCCTTCGTGTTGTAGCCCTGCTTGCGGAACCACGCGTCGAGGGTATCGTTGTCGATGGCAGGAGTCGGGAGTCGGGAGTCGGGAGTGTGTGGACCCTGACTCCTCTCTCCTGAATCCTGAATTCCTTTTCCCCCAGCAGGCAATCTCCTCCACAAAACCAGGACTTTCTCCTCCTTCTGTCTCCCGTCTCCTGACTCCTGACTCCCAACAACCCCCGTCACGACCCGAACCCCGCGCACGTCGTCCATCGTCTTCACCCGCAGGCCGATGAGGTAGTTGAAGGTCTCGACCAGGTCCACCACCGTCGGCTTGGTCTCGCCAGCGGTGCCGGTGGCGATGTCGAGCTTGTAGCTGAAGGGGTCCTCGAAGCGCTCGAGGTTAAGTAGCGACGCGCTGCCGCGGCTTTCCACGTTCAGCATGTAGTGCAGCATGTAGTCCTCGCGGAACGCCGCATGCTCTTCAAGCAATGTCTGCTGCGGCTCGGTGCGCTTCAATTCCAGGTTGTTCAGCGTGTCCTCATAGGATTCGAGGCGGAGAATCTTCACGATGCGTGGGCTGCGGTCGATCTCTTCCTTGGTCGGCATGCGATTGGGCTTGCCATCCTTCCACTCCGGCGTAAAGATGACCTTCTTGATGCGCGGCACCAGCACCGTGTCGAAGTACTCGCCCATCTCCACCAGGATGAACTTCCGCCGCCCGCCGTCCTCGCGGTTGAGGTTGATGACTGCGTGGCCGGTTGTGCCCGAGCCGGCGAAGTAATCTAGGACGATCGACTCGTGTTCTGAAGCTATATGCACAATACGGTGCAGCAGTCGTTCAGGCTTTGGCGTGGAGAACACAGTCGCGTCCCCGAATACAGCGATCAGTTCCTTTCTGGCCTCCTGGGTATGGCCGACTTCCTTATTTGTCCACCAGGACCAGACCGCGTTGTCTTCAGACTCAGACAAATAGGTTTTCCGGCGCGGAATTCCTTTGCCGTCGTGACCGAACCACATTCGGCCCTCCCGAACCAGTTGGAGGTACACGGACTCAACGTTCTTCCAGCACCTGCCTTCAGGAGGGTAGTACTCAGCCCCGCCTGGAGTGACAATCTTATACATCTGATTTGGCCTGTGGCCTTGAGCCGTGAAGTCAGAGGAAACCCACGGTCCCCTTGGATCCCCGTCTGGATTGCGGAATGCCTGACGCTGTTCGAACGTCTTCGGAAGTCTTTTGGCAGACTTGCTGAACTCGGCTAGAGATCTCGCGTACAAAACTATGTGGTCGTGACCATCGCCCACCGTCGCCC
This sequence comes from Nitrospira sp. Vd2, assembly GCF_979581665.1. Classification (NCBI taxonomy): domain Bacteria; kingdom Pseudomonadati; phylum Nitrospirota; class Nitrospiria; order Nitrospirales; family Nitrospiraceae; genus Nitrospira; species Nitrospira sp. Vd2. The sequence goes on from NZ_CEFZSK010000006.1 coordinate 57,498, forward strand.
TCATGTCAGGTGATGTACGCTTCTGCCACACGATGTTCCTCACAAAGTTATCTCTCCCGAATACCTCGTCGCATAATAGCTTGAGATAGTGGGCCTCGCCGTCGTCGATGTTTACGAATAGACCGCAGGAGGCGCCCATGAGGCTAGCGCCGGCGCGAAGCCTGTTATCCAACATTGTCAACCAGCTTGCGTGCTGGTATCTGTCCAGATATATGAACTCGTCAGCACCCGTGTTATACGGCGGATCAATGTAGACGCACTTCACCTGCTCCCGGTACCTTACTTGCAGCAAATTCAACGCCTGGAAGTTCTCGCTGTGGATCAGCAGGCCGTCGGTTTCTTCATCGATGTCCGGAATCGCGGCCAGCAGGCGCAGTTTGAAGGCTTCGTCGAAGTGGCGCGTATCCACCACCAGCGTGGGGCGAGCTTCGAGGAAAGCCTTCGTTAGGGGCACCGAATACTTGGAACTTTGACCACCGGCAAAGAGGTTTGCCTGCCTTCTTTCTCCTGACTCCTGACTCCCGACTCCTGACTCCTGATCAATGGCACAAAGCCGCACCCACTCCTCCCGCTGGGCATCGTTCTTGAGGATCAGCTCCACCAACCACTCGCGCGTCTTCTCGTCCTCGATGGCGAAAATGCGGTCGAGCGTGATGCAGTACTGCGTCTCCACCACGAATTTCTTCTTGAGCCAGAGCTTCTTCTGGAAGTTTTCGATCTGCGCCAGAAAGTCGATGATCTTATGGGCGATCCGGCGAATGGCCTTGATCTTCGAGAGGTACTGCTCCACTCGCGGAGCGGTCTCGCTCTCGATGTCGTCGAGGTGCATCACCTCGTTCTTGATGTAGAAGTCGAGCTCGCGCCGCAGGAAGCCGCCCAGGTCTTTGTGGATGAAGTAGTCGAAGGTGTTCCGCGCGGTGTAGTCCGCAAGGTGCTTCTCCAGGAGCGTTCGGTTCGGGTTCTTCTCGGTGGGACGTAAAGCGGCGAGTTCCCTCCGCCAGTCGTCGAACCCCCTTGTCTGGTTCAGGATGCGGTCCACCGCTGCCGTGTTGAGGTCCATCTGCTTGGCCTTGTCGGGGTGCGGACGGTAGTCGAACCGGACCACGAGCTCGCCCTTCTCCTCGGCCAGGGGCTGCTCCTGAGAGAGGATGAAGCGCCGCTCGTTGCCGTTCGCGGGGCGGTTGTTATCTTTCTCCGTATTTGCCTGGGCGAGCTTGAAGTGGATGCGCTTGCCCGAGGGGAGATTGAAGGTGTAGTCGCGCAGGTACTCGCTCGTCTTGATGTAGTACTGGTCGTGGTTGGCCCAGTGGAGCTTGACCTCCTCGCCCTCGTAGGGGATGGCGTAGACGCCCTCCTTGTAGCGGCGCAGCGAGATGAAGTCGCCCTCTTGGTAGTACCGGCGGAAGAAGTTGTAGAGGTGCGAGTAGACCTCGTTCTCCAGGGCGGTCACGTCCACGGCCTGCGCGAGCTTCGCGCGGAGCTCCTTGACGCGGGGAAGAGTCTCGGGGTCTGCACCGAGTTCCTTGGCCTTCCCGATGGCCTCGGCCAGCTCGGCCTCGACCGCGCCCCGGTTCTCGGCCTCGTAGGCTTGGAAGGCTTCGCGGACCTGGGGCAGCAGATCCTGGTCGAGGAACCGGACGATCTCCTCGCGCTTGGCGTTCATGATGCGGTAGATGCCGAAGTCGAGTTCGGCTTGGTCGAGCTGGAAGAGCTCGGCAAGCAATTTGCGCAAGCGGGTGAAGGAGTCAGAATTCTGGAGTCGGGAGTCAGGAGTTGGCATCGTGAGACCTCAGCGATCGGATATACGCATCGAGCATGCGCGCGATGACATCGAGGGATTCGAGGAGCGATTGGCTGTTGCCGTACTTCAAATCTTGCGCGAGTATCAGATAGTAGCGGGTTTCTTCCAACGAACCTTGGGCGATGTTGAAAAAGCGTGCCTTCTCGGCAGTGCCTTGCTTCCGAAAGCCTTCGGCAATGTTGGCCGGGACCGAAACGGCCGCCCGCCGGATCTGATTCGTCAATCCGAACTGTTCATGCCGTGGAAATGTCTCCGTCATTCCATATACGTCCAGAACCAGGCCGTGTGCCTTCTGCCACACATCCAAGTCCTGAAAACTTCTTGCCGCAGGTCTTTTCATTTCCGACTCCCGTCTCCTGACTCCTGACTCCTTATTCCACAGTCCAGCGGATCGTGAAGAGAGGCTCCACACTGGTCCGCTGCCGCATTCTCTTTTCCAGCTTCTCGATGAGGCCGTCGCGCTTGGCCATGATTTCGTCCTCGACATCGAAGATGCGCTGGCGCTGCCGGCGCTTCTGCTTTTCCAGCTCCTGAATCTGTTTCTGCAGCGCGTGTTGTTCTTCGGTTGTGGTGGCAAGGCGTGCCTGGCGGGTGAGGGCGTTGATTCGCTCCTTGGTGTCTTTGAGTTCCTTCTCGGCAGCGAGGACCATGTCGTCAGCCCACTTTTCGAGCTTCTCGCGGGCCTCTTGGAAGTGGCGGTTGTTCTCCTCCAGCGAGCGGCTGATGGTGGCCTTAGCGTGCCGGTCGGCCTCCGCGGCCAGTCGGCCCTCGACGTCGGACGGAACAGAAGGAAGTGTCTCGGCCTTCGCTTCGCAGTGGAACATCTTCTCCAGGGTTTCCTGATCCATCGAGCGGCCATTATCGTCAAATCCCGAGAAAAGCAGGGACTCTTCCCGCTCGAACGAGTCGATGATGAGTCGCTGCAGGTGGAGCCAACCGGAGCGGCCCTTCAGAGCCTCGACCAGCAGGATCCTGGTCGGCCGCCCGCTGATGTCGAATGTCACGTGGGCTGCGGGGGTGGGCAGGCCCTTCCCGGTCTCTACGACGTACTCGCCGAGCGGATGGGACAGTCGGTAAAGAAACGCGCCGGGAACGTTCTCATGCTCCTTCGAGATCAGGCGGTAATGACCCGGCAGGATTCCTTCGCGGGGAGGCGTTTCCAGGTCGAACCCTAAGTTCGCCTCATCGAACCTCGCCCGCCTATCCAGAATGGACCGCGTGAGGCGCCAGAACATCATCCCCACCCGGTCGAGCTGTTGCCGTGCCCCTTCTAAGTTGACTCGCAGGCGGGCGTGGACGTCCTCGTCGAAGTGCTCCAGGAGCTTTTGCCGGGTCTCGGCCAGCTTGCCGCGGATCTTCTCCTCGAGTTCCTCCCGGAGCTTCTGGAAGGCCGCCTCGATTTCTTCGGGCGTACGGCACTGCTGGTAGATGTCCAGCACCCTTCGTTCGAAGTCCACGCCGGATTCGATGCTCCCCAGGACCTCGTCCGAGGCTCCAAACACGCCGCTGAAGAGGCTGAACTTCTCCTCCAGGAGTTCGTGGACGCGCCGGTCGGCCTCGTTCTTCTCGTTGAGGAAGTTGATGACGACCACGTCGTGCTTCTGCCCGTACCGATGGCAGCGCCCGATCCGCTGCTCGATCCGCTGCGGATTCCACGGGAGGTCGTAGTTCACCACGAGGGAGCAGAACTGCAGGTTCACGCCCTCGGCGGCCGCCTCCGTTGCGATCAGGATCTGCCCGTGGTCACGGAAGTGCTCGATGATGGCGGTTCGCACATCTACTTCGCGAGAGCCTGTGGCCCGGCCACTCGCCTCGTTGGCCTTCACCCACCGCTCGTAAATGGCGGTCGTTTCCGGTTCCTTGTTCGTGCCGTTGAACGTGATGACGCGGCCCGCGTAGCCGTTCGCTTCCAGGAAGTCCTTCAGGTACGCCTGAGTCCGTCTCGACTCCGTGAAGATCACTGCCCTTTGGGCCGCTCCCATCTCGGTCATCTTCCCGAAGCCGATCTCAAGGGCCTTGATCAGCGCGCGGGTCTTGGTGTCGATCCCGATGCTTCTTGCCCACTGGGCGTAGCGGTTCAGCTCCTCGATCTCCGCGAGCAGCTTGTGGCGGTCGATGGCGGGTTCCGCCTGTTCGGGTTCCGCTGCCCCGGGCTGCTGTTCCGACTCCTCGTCCCCGCTCGGCTGTGTGGGCGCGTCGAGCATCTCGTCCAGCAACTCATCCTCGATCTCCTCGTCCGCGATGAGGCGTTCGGCCAGGTCTTCGGGGACCGGCAGCTTGTCGCGGATGGCGATCAGCCGGTCGCGCATCGCTTCCAGTGTGGCCGCCACCGCCTGCGGCGAAGAGGCGAGGAGCTTGCGGACAATTAGCGCCGTCAAGTGCCGTTGCCGGTGCGGTAGGGCGTAGGTATCCGTGCGCTGGAGGAACGCCGATACCGCCTCATACAGCTTGTGCTCTTGCTCCGTCGGCTTGAAGGGGCGCGTGATGAGGCGTCGCTCCGTGTACCGGATGTACTCGACGACCTGCCGCCTGAGGGTGCGAATGGAGAAGGTGCGAAGCCTGTTCCGCAGATCCTCCATACTTCCACCCTCGTTGACGAACTGGCTTCGGAACGATGAGAGATCGCCGAAGATATGATCGTCGATGATGGTGGAGATCCCATAGAGCTCCACTAGGGAATTCTGTAACGGTGTTGCTGTGAGAAGAACCTTGCGCCGGTCCTCGAGCGCCCACCGAATGTTCTGCCCCATGCGATTCGACGGCCGGTAGGCATTCCGCAGCTTGTGCGCCTCGTCGACGACTACCAGATCCCATTGGACGGGGCGAACATCAGTCGCGCGGGCACTGGCGAAGTGTGTCGATGTGATGACGATCCCGTCTGCCTCAAAGGGATTGGGGACCCCTCGAGCCTGTCGGTCGCGGTACTCCTTCGCATCGAGGATGACCGTCGGGAGGTTGAACTTCTCGGCCAGCTCAAGGGCCCATTGCTTGCGGATGGAGGCGGGACAGATCACGAGGAGCCGCCGCCGTCTTTCGGCCCAGAGCTGGCAGAGGACGAGGCCGGCCTCGATGGTCTTCCCAAGCCCGACTTCGTCGGCGAGAAGGACGCCTTTGGAGATGGGGGACCGGAAGGCGAACAGGGCCGCTTCGATCTGGTGCGGGTTCAGATCGACGCACGCGTCGAAGAGCGACCGGGAAAGACGCTCCACTCCCGCTCCGCCGATGCGGGTCAGTTCGCACGCAAAGTACTTCGCGTGATAGGCGGTGCTCATCGCGGCGTCTTCCCCTTCGGTCGCTTGCTCTCGTTCTCGTCAAGCACCTCCTTCATTTCCAAGAGTCGTTTTACAAGGAACGGCAGCGGCACCCGCTTGCCGTTCTCCCAGTGGTTCACGGTGCTGTAGGTGACGCCGACCTTCTGAGCGAACTGCTCCTGGGTCAGATCCAGCCGCGAGCGAAGCTCTTTAACGAGCGCTGGGATGTCTTGGTTGTTCTTCATGTCGATAACCCGAGGCCGTTTGGTGGCGTCAGGCCCCATTGAGGGCACCATGTTATGCTACATAGCGACCCTTGGCAAGGGCTGCTGAGCGCGAAGAGGAGAAGGGACGGAAAGGCTATGCTCGTCCGAGCTCAGCATCTTGGGGAGGGCTGGCTCACAAAGGGCGCAAGCGCAAGACCTGAAGGGGCTGAAGCCGCCCGACTGAGACAGCCGGGTGGGTGGGGGACTGTAGATGAAAGATTGGCTTGGTGGCGGTAGCCACGAAGCCACCCTGCTGTGCTCTGCTGAGCGGGAGTCTGCCGGAGGCAGTCTCCCGCGAACTCTTTGGGATCGACCTTCTTTGCCTGATTCTCTTGAGCGGGACGGAAGCATGGGGGTGCCCGCTTGCGTGGGTTCAGAGTCCGAAGAGTTCTGCGCGACCCGAAAGCCGAGGGCACGAGCCTTGCGGCGCCAGAGGGGCTCTGCGCGCAGGCAGCGGAAGACCCCTGGGGCTGGAGCCCGAGGACAGAGACCCTCAGAGCCTGTGCAAGGCGAGTGACCGAGGCAGAGCGCGCCTGGCACGCCCCCTTGCCACCACAAGTCTAGCTGAAAATGGGCGCACGCAAGGGGCGTGACAGGCGTTCAAGCGGTGGGAATGCGACGATCAGGGACTTTGTGACTCGAAGAAGGTTCGAACCCCTTGCAAAAGGGTCCACCATACCAAGGTTGGCTTCATCCCGCGCGTTGGATCGCCTTGCAACAGAGCCTTGGCGGTACATCTCTGCCTGTCTCCCTCTTACCATTGACTGGGCGAAGGTAAGTCAGGATTAGGCTATTTGTTCCCGTGCTTATTGGGTGCTGGCACGTTCGCCCGTAGTCAGATGGTAGATCTCTCGGCTATGTCGAAAAACGCTACGCCGCGGAAGATCTCGTATTGGCCGTTTGCGACGTGACGAACGGTGGACGATACACACCGTCTCATGCCTTTGTCGTCAGTCAGGCGGCGGAAGGGCGCTTGTTTGGAGGTGAATCATCGCTTTATAGAAGTATTCGGTTACTCACGTGCGTCCCGCTTCACACGTGATGAAGACTCAATAGGTCGTGAATCAGGCAGGGATCTGAGAGATGAGATGAGGAGAGGTCGTTTCGATGAAATAAAAGGCAGCTTCAAACAATGACGCAACGGCCTCTTGAACCTCTTCATGTGGAACAGAGACGCACTCGCTTCGCATTTTCAGCACGGCGCGAAGTGACACGATCGTCCGTATCACTTCCGTGGCGTCCATGTTTTGGCTGGCGACGATGACCCTGTTGATGGCCTTGTAACATTCTTGGAAGAGAAGCGAGTTCTCTTTCAGATGCCCGCTGGCCACCAAATATACGAAGCGATCACGCACCGCGTAGAAAGGGTAGGCGGCGGACATTCGAAAATGCCGCTCCATGACCAAAGCCCAGAACACTCCGAACAACGCGAGTTCAATCAAGGAACACGACACAGCGACTTTGATCGCCATGACCTGACCTACCTGGCGGTCTCCACCTTTGGTGTTTGTGTCGAGAGGCGCTGCTTTAACAGTTCCGACTCGAGTTTGGCCTTCTCCTTCGCCATTCGGTCGACCTCTTTTTGTTTTCGCGTCAATAGCGACCAGGTGCCCAGCGCAAGGCCGCCGAACAAGACAAGGGTGAGTAGGCTTTGAACAATGATAATAACCGTGACGGCACCTTGGTCTTCATAAATCGACTGGACAATGGAGCGGATCAACTCGCTCCATTCTATGGGCGTAGTCAATTTGAACGGCATTACCAAGACCTGTCATCGGCGTCGGTCTGTCAACTAATCTGAATTAAGTCTACCGCTGTCGCAGGTGAAACTTAAATGCACAAGCCTAATGCGTTGAACTGGCGGGATTGTTCAGAATTGTGCAAGATCGGAGGGGATTTGGTGTGCGAGCGACTCGGTGCTCCGATGGAGCCCTTCAGAACGCGGGTCACGGCGGGTCACCGGAACTGAGCTGGCGTTCCTCTGCCCTCATTTTCTTTTGCGCTTCAGTTACGACTGGCCATGTGCTGATGAAGAGAGGCCACCTTACCCGGCTCGGGCGTATGGACAGGCAGATACACGGAGAATGTTGTTCCCTGGCCTACCCGGCTGCTGACGTCGATGTAGCCGCCATGATTGTGGATGATCTGATTCGCAATCGTGAGTCCTAAACCGGTCCCTTCCCGCTCCGAACTCTCATGCTTCGTCGTATAGAAGGGGTCGAAAATGTGGTGCAGGTCCTCACACGAAATGCCGCACCCCGTGTCTCGCACGTCGATTTGAACCCAATCGCCTGGCGACTGTTTGCTCAATCCATGGGTGCTGATCGCGAGCTGCCCACCGCCGGGCATTGCGTCAAACGCATTCAGGAAGAGATTGAGCAACACTTGCTTGATCTGCTGCCGATCGACGGGAACGAGCGGGAGCTGAGCCGTAAAGTTTTTCACGATCGCGATCTTCCGCTGATTCGCTTTGACCTCGAGAAAATAGATGGTCGATGCGACTAATTCGTTCAGATCTTCTTCTGTGACCTGGCGTTTGCCTTGCCGGGCATAATCCAAGATTTCTTTGATCAGCCGCTCGATTCGGGCCACGTCGTCAGCGACGATTTTCCCGAAATCGTGCAAAAACTCCCCGTCCTCCGCACGGTCCGGCGCCAACTCGACGAACGTCTTGATCGAGGTGAGCGGGTTGCGGATTTCGTGGGCAAAGCCGGCGGCCATCGTTTCCAGGGACCGCAGGCGATCGGTTCGGAGCACTACCGCTTGGGACCGTCGAAGCGTCTCGTACAGCAAGGCATTCTCGACGGCGATCGCCGCCTGATCGACGAGTGACGCCAACAGGCTCACGTCGTTCGCGGTGTAGGCGTCCGTCGACGACCGCGGGCCGAGCGTGCAGAAGCCGATCAGGCGATTCTTGCGCACGAGCGGAAGACACAGTTCCGCCTCCAGTGCGTGCAGGGCCGCTTGCAGTGTTCGGTTCGCCGAATCATGTCCGAGTTCATCGAAGACGAGCAGGCGAGGTGTCGCTTGCAAGAAGAGGGGCAACGGCTCGGTCATTCGCATGTGGTCGTGAGCCGGTTTTGGCTCTCCCCAGGCCGCAGTCAACGTGTACTGATTCTTGTCCGTGTCGACGAGGTAGAGGCTCGCTGTTTTGGCTGTCCAGGTGGTGGCCAACGTCCGAACGATTTCTTCGCTGAGCCGCGTCAAATCGAGAATCGTCACGAGTGACTTCGCGAACTCCGATAACATTTCAAGCCGCGCATACCGTTGCCGGAAGAGCGTCCGTCCTACCGTCACGGCTGCCGCAGCCCTGACCCGATAGGTGAGCGCGATGATGAGGATGAACAAGGCGAACAGGATCAATGAGAAGTGCGGGTCGACCGAGCCGAATTGTGCGCGCTGGGCGTACAGGCTGACGAGATAAGCCGGCGTGACCAGCACCCCGACGACGACGAGATGGATCAAGCTCTTTTCTAGCGCGACCGTAATATCCATCACGCGGTACTTCACGATCGCATAGGTCATCAGAATCGGGTAGACGACAATGCCGAAATTGCCGTACGGATACAGATCAAGGTGAAAGAAAGGGAGATAGTCGAGAGATCCGGTGGCATACGAGATCGTAAAGCCGACCAAGAAATACTTCAGTTGCTGATGCTTGATGCCGCGCGCACGCCGATATTCACGTATCGCCTGATAGTGCGCATAGGTCACCAGCCAGACCCACCAGACGACGAAACCGTAGAACAGGAGCGAGCCGGGGGTGGCGTAATAAAAGGAGTCAAAGACGAAGCGCGGGGTCGTGAAGAACAATGAGCTCCCTAAGATGAAAGGGAGGAAGGCCAGGCCAATCAGGTACTGGATCACAATCTGCCGCCCGGGTGGCAATCCACAAAAGCTGATGACAAAGTGATAGAAGAGAATGGGGATCCACAACACACCCACGGCAAATGACACTCGCCACGCCAGCAGAGCGTGAGAGACACCGACTTCACTGCCGATCCACGCACTTCCCGCTCCCCACGCCGCCACCGACGCTGTGAACAGACACCATAGCCGGTTGATGGGCCGGCGTGGATCTTTCCACAGTACGAACAGCCCTAAGGCCAGCGACGTGACAGCCGTGAGAAGTCCGGAGAGCGTGAAGATGGTCATGGGAGCTCTGTACGCCGACGCCCAGAACCGAATGGCGTATCGTGAAAAAGGTCAGACGATATGCCGGCGCGGTAAAGCTTGTCATCAAGTCTAGCAGGCCCTACGTCCTTGAAGCGATTCGCTTCGGCCACCAATGTCGGCATACGTCCATAAGGGTAGAAGAATAGAGACAGGGGGCTCGGGCGCCGGGGGAGGCCGTTCGCACCTACATATTGTTAGCTAGATATGTTATAGGTACGTACGACCATTGGTCGAAAATAGCCGGAAGGAGGCGCCCATGGAAGCCGTGCTCGATGGCACTCGGCAAGTCGATCGACGGCAGGAGATGCGAACCGCGGTACCGCTGCACATACGGTTTCCTTTTGAACACGGTGCAGAGGCATTCTGCACGGACCTCAGCGCGGGAGGGTTCCAGTGCGAAGTCGGTCAGGAACTCGCGCCAGGGATGCCGCTGACGATCCAGTGCACCTTCGCCGACCGCTGCTATCTCACATTGGCTGGACAGGTCGTGTATTGCCGACGGCATGAAGCGCGGGGCTTTCGGGCCGGAGTGAAGTGGTGTGACCTTCAAGGATGGGAAGCGAAAGTCCTCGCCTCCGTCATCGCCGAGCTTGCCCAGCACCGGACGTTGCAAGCCCGGTCCTGGTTTACCATCCGCCTGGCGGAGGACGGGCTCTCGCGCGAGGCGAAGGCGCTCGAGGCGGCGGACCAGAGTAGTGGCGGAAGGAAACGGGGCAAACGCCGACCGGTGCTTACGCCGCATCCCAGCTGGGTCGTCACGATGGAGGATCACTTAGCCCCGTACCGCCAGGCCGTCTGGAATTCGAAGCTAATCACGGAGACATCGAGCGCGACTTTGCCGCTACGCCAGGTTCGCGGGTGGGTCATTCAGTTTTACCCCTTCATTGAAGCCTTTCCTCAGTTCATGGGGGCGTATCTCGCGAAGGCTCCGGACCAGACGTCCCGAGATTACTTAATCGACAACCTGAAGGTCGAGAAACGGCATGCCGAGCAGTGGATCGACATGGCGCTGGGCTTTGGGGTCTCTCGCGAGGAGTTGCACCACACGCCGATCCTCCCTGCCGTCGAAGCTCTCACGCATTGGATGTGGAGTATTGTCCTGCGCGGCACCTTCGTGGAAGCGGTGGCGGCCGCCAATTATGCGATCGAAGGGGTCACACAGGGCATCGCGACGATCATGGTGAAAGGCTTTCCCACATACCAACACAGGCTTGGGGTTGCGTTGACGAAAAAAGCCTACTATTGGATGGAAGCTCACTCCACATACGACGATCTTCATCCGGTTGAGGCCCTTGAGTTGATCAAAGCACACGCCATTACTCGGGCCCAACAACAACGCGTGCGGCACGCGGCGCAGCGAAGTCTTGAGTACCTCGCCACGGCTCTCGATGCGTGCTACGCCGCGTACGCCACCGATGCGACGGAACCGCTCACCACGACCATATCTTCCGCCCGGCGCTAACCGCAGCCGCCTTCACACCGTGGGCGCAGCCGGCCGGCCTGAAGGAGAGGAAGAGGAACGCGTCGTTCGCTACCACGGTTCCGCCTCAGTTACCCCGAAGTAGACCATCCCATGCCGTCGGCATCCGCATCAGTGGTTGTGTGAGCTCACACCTCCGAGGCCTCGCTGGAAAGTTCGCCGATCTTGAACAGCTCGCCACATTCAGTGCAGACGTACGCTCCGGTCAGATAGCCGTGGCGGTTGCGTTCGATGCTCAGGTTCTTGTGTGAGCACGGCGGGTTTCCTTTCGCAGCCCATTCGGCGCGGAGACGTGCGCCGTCTTCGATGATCATGGCTCTCCTCCTACGGTATCAAATGTCCCAGCTACGGCCGCAGTGCCGTCGCGCGAGAGCAAACAACACTCAGAGGAGAGCGGGCGGACGGAATGGTGTATCCGTGAAGGGAGGCACGACGAGACGAAGAGAGGGATCACGGACTATCAAGCATGTCAGCTGCGGGCTGACGCGAACCGCACTGGAAGGGATCGAAAAACCCTCGGAAAGCGACCAATGGTCATCCTGATTGGGCGCGATTGGATCCCAGAGCGTGATGGGTGTGCCGAGGGCTTGCATCATGACGCAAAAGCTCAGGATCACCAGGGCGAGCCACCAGCCGTGCTGCAATGCTCTGCTTCTCATGATGCCGCGAAAACTGTAGCGGGCCCCTGTTGAAAATGCAAATGCCGAGAAGCAGAGGTCACACCCCGCGTCCGGCTCGGACAGCACCGTAGATCGTCTAACGCGTACAGAGGCCGTTGACTTTACGCGAACGTCCCAGGTTGATCGAAGCCGTCCGTCATATTACGATGACCGCATGAAAGCCTTGGCGGTTGTGCTTGCCTCTCTCCTCCTGATCCTTACCTTTAACGCCTATGCCTGCGTTTTACCGCAGCCGGTTGAGTCCAGTTCAATGCCAGGTGCTTGCGGCGGAGCCGACCACCAGACTCCACGACAATCATGTGATGCATTTATCATCCTTGGTCCGTATGCCGAGCTTGCGGCGGACCTGCTCACTCATGACCTGTCACAGATCGCCGTGACCTCTCTCGGCGCCTACGAGTACGTCTCGGTTGCCCAAGCATGGTCGCACGGTCGTGATGCTCCGCCAGCTTTTTCCGTTCACCCCTCAGTCGCCTCCACGGTGCTACGTCTCTGATCCCTCTGTCGTTCCGCCGTTAAAGCTTGAGGGCGGGTGTGTCGTTGCACCCGTCGACACGCTGAAAGGAGGTGAGTCTGGTGTGCCCGTATGAAGAGATGCTCGGCTACTGCCCCTGGCAGATCGTGAGCTACCTCATGTCTGTGTTGGGCTTGCAGTAGAGGAGTGAAGCGGGCGGCTATCTTGTAGCCGCCCGCAATAGCTTGCCCGCCCGCAACGTGGCTCGGCAGTCTACCCCCATCCTCAAACGTCTTTGTTTACGACGTGCGGTCATTGCGCCGTTCGCACCCTTGCGATATAAAGGCACGGGGATGGAGTCCCCCGTATAACCGCCTGTACGAAAGGCTGATGACTCCTACGCTACAGATCAGTAGCCGGAGTTGTCATCGCGGACACCGTCAACGGCCACTACACGGCCGCGGTGCCGCCTACGGAGGACTCTTCTATGGAGCAGCTCTTTGCCATTGCAGCCCTGTGGCTCGCGCTTGCCGTCGTCTCCGCCGTCATCGCCTCCTTCGTCCGGGTCTCGATTGCACTCGTTGAAATTTGTGTCGGCGTGGGCGTTGCCGCCGTCAGTTCAACGTTCGCGCTCGGCGATATCCTCACCTCCGACGCCGAATGGGTGCGATTTCTCGCCTCATCCGGAGCGGTCGTCCTGACGTTCCTTGCCGGTGCTGAGCTGGACCCTCTCGTACTCAAGAAAAAAATCTCGGAGGTCAGCGTCGTCGGCTTGATCGGATTTGTGGCGCCGTTTCTGGGATGCACGGCGGTCGCCCATTACGGGTTGGGATGGAACGCGCAAGCCAGTTGGTTGTGCGGGGTCGCGCTCTCCACGACCTCGATGGCGGTGGTCTACGCGGTGATGCTGGAGACGGGATTCAACACCACCGAGTTCGGGAAAGGCATCCTCGGCGCATGTTTCATCAACGATTTGGGAACCGTCATTGCCCTCGGCCTGCTGTTCGCCCCCTTTACCTATAAAACGATTGCGTTCCTCGCCGGATGTCTCGTGGTCCTCACAACTTTACCCGGCCTCACCGCTTGGGTGACCCGCCAGTACGCCTACCGGACCGCCGCTATCCGGACGAAATGGGTCATGTTGGTCTTGTTCGGGCTGGGCGCCTTGGCCTTGTGGTCGGGCAGTGAGGCGGTATTGCCCGCATACCTTGCGGGGATGGTGCTTGCGGGAGGTGCCGCCAGGGACGGGCATTGGGTGCGACGGCTCCGCACACTGACCGTCGGCTTTCTTACGCCCTTCTACTTTATTCGGGCCGGTACCCTTGTCTCGTTGCCCGCGTTGCTGTCAGCTCCTGCCGTGTTTCTCACGCTGCTCGCGGCAAAGATCGCGTCGAAGATTTTCGGGCTATACCCGGCAATCGGGTGGTTTCGGGAGGAGCGGAATGAGCGCTGGTATTACACGCTCATGATGTCGACCGGCCTGACCTTCGGCACGATTTCATCGCTCTACGGCCTGTCGCACGGGATCGTGACGCGCGAGCAGTATTCGTTCTTGGTGGCGGCCGTGATCGCAAGCTCGGTGGTGCCCACGATTATTGCCGGCCTCGCCTTCGTTCCTCGCCACTTGCTGCCTTCCGAGGACCGCCATGGAAAAGGAAGCCGGCGCATCAACGGTCTCAGCGAGGAAGGATAGGGGCAGGGTACGGCCGCACAGCGCGCGACTCTTTGTCCTTGAGGATCGGAAGAGCGGGCGGTCTGGGCGTGGCGAGCGCCGGCGTGCGATTCTCCGCGTGGTATAAGGCCGCGGCTTGGGAGCGCCGCGAAATGCGGAGCTTGTCGTACGCGTTGCTGAGATAATTCTTCACCGTCTTCTCCGTGAGCCCCAGCGTGTGGCCGATCTGCTTGTTCGTGTGTCCCTCGGCCGCAAGCGCGATGACACGGCGTTCCTGCGGCGTCAAAGTCGAGGACCAGGCGGCGTGCCCATTGAGCGGGGAGCGAAGCCAGGTGAACAGAGAGTCGGTGGCTTCGGGATCGAGGTAGGGGTGTCCAGCGGCGACGGTTTGAACGGCTATGACGAGCGCGTCGATGCCGAGCGTCTTGTGGACGTACCCGGCAGCGCCTCCCAAGACGGCGGCAAGGACGGCGTCTCGATCAGCAGCAAAACCGGTGAGCAGCAAGACTCGCGTCAATGGAGCGCACTCGCTAATCTCGCGACACAATTCAATGCCGTTGCCATCGGGAAGCTGGATATCGAGCAGGACCAACTGGGGGCGGGCGGAGCGGACCTTGGCGATGGCGTCGGCGGCATTGGCCGCCTCCGCTACAACCCTGATGGACGCGCTCTTCTCGAGAAGGACGCGTAGCGCGATACGGACGAGCTCGTGATCATCGACAAGCAGCACGTCGACTGAAGCCGCCGTTGACTGGTTCATACGTCTCCTTGTTTCGAGTGGTCCGTCCCTCCCGATCTTCGTCCAACCGACAGAGAGGCCGACACGTCTTCCTCCTCGGCGGTAAGGCACGACAATTGTGACCTGCCTCGGGCTTGTGACCCGCTTCTTCTCGCCGCACAGTCATCGGCATGGTCAACGGTCAGCGGGAGCAAGACCGTGAACATCGTCCCCTTCCCCGGCGCGGTCTGGACCTCGATGGTTCCCCCCATCGCTTGTACGAGGCTGTGAGACAGCGCGAGGCCGAGGCCCATGCCGCGATCTTGGCCCTGAACCTTGGTCGTAAAAAACGGCTCAAAGATGCGCGGCAGAACATTCGGCGGGATCCCGGGTCCGTGGTCGGCAATGGCGATATAGATCTGATGCTGTGCGGGCGTCACCGTGACGGTGATCGTCGAATCTACGGGCGACACGTCGACGGCGTTTTGGATCAGATTCAGAAGGACCCGAAACAGATCCTTTTGTCGAACTTGGATGGGCGCGCGGCGACAACACAGGTGACTCACGAGACGCACACGGCGCTGTGTCAGTTTGCGGTCCAGCAAACATTCAATGTCCCGGAGAATGATTCCCACGTCGGAGATGTGCTCATGATCAGGGTCGACCCTATACTGATCGTAGACGTGACGGACGATGTCGGCTACCCGGTCGATTTCCCGTTCGATCAGGCCCACAAAGTGGTAATGCGGGTAATCGGGTGCAATGGCGTCCTTCAGAATCGCGAAGGCGTTCTTGATGCCCGAGATTGGGTTGTTGATTTCATGCGCGATGCCGGCGGCCAACTGGCCGAGTGCGGCGAGCTTCTCGGTATGTGCGCGCTGTGATTCCAATTCCGTTCCGCACTGGCCCTCTTCGGCGCCCCGCGCTTCCCGGCCTTCGGTGTACTGCCCAATCTCCTCCTCCATGCGTTCACGTTGAATGGCCGCGCCGAGGATATTCCCGGCGACTTGCAACACGTCGAGCTCGGCGGGAGGCCAGCGGCTGTCGGCTGTCGTCCGTCCGAACACCATGAACCCCCATGCCCGCTCGCCATCGAGAATCGGCACCACTGCAACCGCGTCGAGACCCCATTGCTCGAGCACCGCGCGCTCGGGGCAGGGAAGATCATGTCGGAGACCCGCGATCATCCTGCCGATGGCAACCTGTGATCGCCATCGCTCCAGTCCGGTCTCCGAATAGGACAGCCGATGAAAGTTTATCGTCCGGAGCGGGACCAGCGACTGCGTTCCGAGCCATTCTCCCCGCAACACCATGAGGAACTGACCCTCGCGCTCCTCGTGCTGAAAGACAGCAACGCGATCGATTTCTGCGGCACGGCCCAAGCACGAAAGGACGCCCTGGAGGTGTTGCCGCCACGACGTCGTCAGCAAGAAGTGCTTGGCGGCGAACGCCATGGCTTCCAGAATACGGTCGCGTCGGCGTAATTCATCCTCGGCCCGCCGCCGCTCGGTAATGTCCTCGACAATCGCGAAGGCAAGGCTGTCCGAGCCGCCGGGTATCGGCAGTCGCCCAACCGCGACGTGCACCCAAATGATCTCACCCGATTTGTGCAGATAGCGCGTCTCCAGCGAGTAGCCGCGATGGGCCTGTCGGTCGAATGCATCGGAGAGCAGGACATTGCCACCGACGTCGTCAGGGTGCGTGATGGCCGTATACGATCGGCCTAGCAGTTCCGTGGCGGTATAGCCGGTCAGTCGACAGTACGCCGCGTTCACCTTCACAAACCGCTTGTCGGCGTCCACCAGGCACATGGCCGCAGGGGCTTCTTCAAAAAGCAAACGAAAGAGATGGCTGCTCTCGAGCCAATCGTCATCCGTCGGTGCCGGCTCCCTGTTACGGCCGATCATTCGCGGCGTCCGTTATTCCGCACGTTGGGTGATGGGTCCGAAGGAGCTGAGAAAGAGGTACAGCAAGTCGTCCGAAGGCGAGGCGTGGAACCGATGTGTCGACCGAATGAGAGCGGCGTCATTCCCCTTGCCGCGCACCGTGACGCGGGCATCGACTTCGGACCGAAAAACAGCCGGCAAGAGGCCGGCCGTTCACGGCGCGGAGTGTGCGGCAAACGGATGAAAATGTCCAGCCGTCTGTTGTTCGAGTAAGTAGGAGTCCTTTCTGCAGATGCGCGAGCCCGATCAGAAAAAGGTTCGCGCAAGAGATCGACTGATGTTGGCTGCAACGTTGAATTGACGCGCCGCTGTGCGGTATGCCATAAGTACGAAAGGAACTCTGCGAGAGCGTGTTGCGGCGCATCGCTATTGTCGAGGAGAGCATCGAGGCATGCAAGGACGAGAATTCCACGACGGGGCGCAGGACGGCCTGGAAGCGCTGGAGCCGCTCGACCCCGCTCGCATCCATTCGTTCAGCGAGCTGCTCCACGCCATGCGCAAGACGGCGTTCGGCGGTCGCCGGCTCGGCGAGGCCTTCGACGTTCTGGCCGCGATGATCGAAGATCCGGACTGCTTCGTCGTGATGACGTTATCCGGCGCGATGACGATCGCGAAGATGGGCAAGGTCATCAGCACGATGATCGATCGAGGAATGGTCCAAGCCGTCGTGTCGACGGGCGCGCTCGTCGCTCATGGCTTGAGCGAGTCCGTGGGCAAAGTGCACTATCGGTACGATCCCTCAATGAGCGATGAAGATCTTTTTCACAAGGGATACAACCGCGTGTACGACACGCTTGAGATGGAAGCCAATCTCAATTACGTTGAACATGTCGTGGCGCGGACGTTGAAGCGGCTGAGCCCCGACCAGCCGCTGTCCTCGGAACTGCTGACCCGCGAGCTCGGCCGCACGCTCGTCGATGAGCACCAAGGCGCCGGCATCTTGAAGAGCGCCTTCGAGCGCAACGTGCCGGTCTACATTCCCGCCTTTACCGACTCCGAGCTGGGCCTCGATGTGGCGACATGGGCGATGGGGCGGCAGATCGATCGCGCGAGGAGCGGCGCGTCGGGGCAGGATGCGGACCGGGAAGTCTTGCGGCGTCTCCATCACGTAATTCCGACGTTCAATCCTTACTTGGACCTCAACAGCTATACCGACCGTCTGCTGACTGCGAAACGACTCGGCGTCTTTACGATCGGCGGCGGCGTGCCCCGAAACTGGGCCCAGCAGGTCGCTCCGTACGTGGAGATCGGCAATACCCGCTTGGGGCTCAATGTGCGTCCGCCGCGCTTTCAATACGGCGTACGGATCTGCCCCGAACCCGACTACTGGGGCGGTCTGAGCGGCTGCACCTACACGGAAGGCATCTCATGGGGGAAGTTCGTGCCACCGGCCGAAGGCGGGCGGTTTGCAGAAGTGCTGAGCGATGCGACGGTCGTGTGGCCGTTGCTGATGATGGGGTTACTGGAGCGGAGCCGGTTCAAAGAGCCATCCTCGTAACGCTGCGCCACGTCGCCTCATGAGGCCAGGTCATGGCTGCCGAGTCCACCCATCGCTCCCCGCCGTACTCGCTGGATCGAGAGCGATTGGAGCGGGAAGTCGTGATGGAGACGTTTCGTGGCCGCGGACCGGGCGGTCAACATCGCAATGTGACGGACAGTGGCGTTCGGCTCCGACACCCGCCGTCCGGGGTATCGGTGACGGCGACCGAGTCGCGGTCACAGCATCGAAACCGCGACATCGCGTTTGAGCGCTTGGTCGAACGCCTCAGGCGCTTGAATCGGGTGCGAAAACCTCGCGTCCCCACCCGGCTTTCGAAAGGAGCCGTCGAGCGGCGGTTACAGGAGAAAAAACGCCGTCAGGGACTGAAGCGGAAGCGGACCGTCATTTCGGAGTATGATGCGTAGAGGGTGCATGAGCGTCTCTATGATGCGCCGGATCGCATGGCTGTCGGTCCTGCTTGCCGTCGTCGCGACAGCGGCGGGCAGCGAGGCGGATCCGGGCCCACGACCCGAGTACCGCTTGCGGGGAAATCCAAAAGCCCCCGTCACGCTGATCGAGTATTCCGATTTCACGTGCGGGTACTGCCGAAAGTTCTTTTATGAAACATGGCCGCGGCTGCAAGCCAAATACGTCGAGACCGGCAAGGTGCGGTTCTTGTACCGTGATTTCCCGCGCGCCTCGCAGGGTCCGGCGGTCAATGCCGCGCTTGCGGCGCGATGTGCCGGTGAGCAAGGTCGGTATTGGCCGATGCACGACCGCCTCTACGGCGCCAGACTGGAGTGGCCGGAATTCCAACGGCACGCCGCAGCCATTGGTCTCGATCTTCCCTCCTTTACGGCTTGCTATCAAACGGGGCGCCATACCGATGATATTTTCCGTGACAAGGAGGAGGGAACGTATTTGGGGTTCCGCGGGACGCCGGGGTTCGTGCTGTTACTCACGACGAAGATCGACAAGGAGCCGGCCTTGTTGATCCCCGGTGCGTTTCCGTTTGATGTGTTCGAAGAGCAGATCGATCGGCTGCTCAAGCTGCACGCGCAACCATAAACTGCAAGGAAAGAAGGTCGCTATGTCACAACCGCAGACGTTTTGGCCGGTCGAATCCGACGAAGCCGGTGCCGAATTCCTCGTGTGCATGTCCTGCCTGAGCGAAGTGTTTCGTCGTCGGATCCCGATGCCCGATTGCCCCACCTGCCACGGCGTCTCCACGTATGAGGCGTTCACGCTCGACTCCATTCGGGACTGGGGGACGACGGAATTGATTGCCAAGGCCGAGGCCGAGGCTGCACAGCCGGCTCCTGCGCGATCCGGCAGCTTGGCCGAAGCCGAAGGGTGAGCGGGAGCGGACGGTGGCACATCCCAAGCCGCTCCTGATCGGGCGCGCCTGGACGACCACCGCCACGACGGCGCCGGTTGTCAATCCCTACAACGGGACGGTGATCGCCGAGGTCTGCCAGGCTGGCGGCGTCGAGGCTGAATCGGCGACGGTGACCGCCGTGTCGGCCTTTGCGTCGATGCGGCGCCTTGCCGCTCATGCGCGTGCCGACGCTCTCCGGATGATCGCCGATTCACTCAGCCGCCGGCTGGACGAGTTCAGCGAGACGATTACCGCGGAAGCCGGAAAACCGATCGCCGATGCCAAGCGCGAGGTAGGCCGGGCGATCCAGACGTTCAGCATCGCCGCCGAAGAGGCGAAACGGATCGGGGGCGAGGTCGTCCCGCTCGATCTGTCCCCCGGCATGGAACCCTATCTCGGCCTGACTCGCCGGTTTCCCTTGGGCCCGATCCTCGGCATCACCCCCTTCAACTTTCCGCTGAACCTCGTGGCGCACAAGGTTGCACCGGCTCTCGCCGCCGGCAATCCCATCGTCATCAAGCCGGCTCCGCAGACCCCGCTCACCGCGCTGCTCCTCGGAGAGGTGATCATCCAAACCGATCTGCCCGCCGGGGCCGTTAGCGTCGTGCCGTGTGACAATGTGATCGCGGAGCGGATGGTCACCGACGAGCGCTTCAAGTTGCTCAGCTTTACGGGGAGTGCCCCGGTCGGCTGGATGCTCAAAGCCAAGGCCGGAAAGAAGCGCGTGGTGCTGGAGTTGGGAGGCAACGCCGGCGTGATCGTCGAGCCGGACGCGGACTTGGACCTGGCCGCTCAACGTTGCGTGACAGGCGGGTACGGCTATTCGGGGCAGACGTGCATCTCCGTGCAGCGCGTCTATGTACACGAGTCGGTCTACGAGGCCTTCCTCGAGAAAGTTGTGGCGTCTGTGCACCGTCTGAAAGCGGGCGATCCGCGTGACGCCGGCACGACGGTGGGTCCGGTCATCGATCAGCGCGCGGCCGCTCGCATCGACGAATGGGTGCAAGAGGCGGTCGCCAAGGGAGCCAAGATCCGAGCGGGTGGGAACCGGAGCGGCGCGGTCATCGAGGCGACCGTGCTCACCGATGTGCCGGCGGCCGCGAAGGTCTCGTGTGAAGAAGTGTTCGGGCCGGTCGTGACCGTGACGCCGTACCGCCGGTTCCAGGATGCGATCCGGGCGTTGAACGATTCGCGCTACGGCTTGCAGGCCGGCATTTTCACGCGCGACATCGGCAAGATTTTTCACGCGTATGACGATCTGGAAGTGGGCACCGTCCTCGCAAACGAGATTCCGACCTTCCGAGCCGATCACATGCCCTACGGCGGTGTCAAGGATTCCGGGCTCGGCCGGGAAGGCGTGCGCTACGCCATCGAGGACATGACCGAGCTCAAACTGCTCGTCCTCAATGTCCGCCGCCACCCGGATTCGTAACCGTCCACTGGTCTCAAAAAAATCACCGATCATATTGCGGAAACTCGCGCAACTTGATACAACAGCGGCCCGATATCGGGCTGGCCGAAACGGCGTGTAGCGAAAACATTCTACGTGGTTTCATGGCCGGCCGAGCGGTCCCGGCGTCCCAGGCGGGGCGGACTTGAGGTGAGAGAAGGGAGGCGCGATGGTTCCAACGCACATGTTTCTCACTCGCGGGGTCGGTGTGCACAAGGAAAAATTGGCGTCGTTCGAGCAGGCGCTCCGGAGCGCGGGCATCGCCTATTGCAATTTAGTCAGCGTCTCCTCGATTTTCCCGCCCGCCTGTAAAATTCTGCCGCGAAAGATTGGAGAAAAGCTGCTGAACCCGGGCGAGATTACCTTTTGCGTGATGGCACGCTCCGAGACCAATGAGCGCAATCGGTTGATCTCCTCGTCGGTGGGGCTTGCGATCCCCACGGACAAACACTCCTACGGCTATCTCTCGGAGCATCACGCCTATGGGGAGACGGACGAGGAAGCCGGCGAATATACCGAAGACTTAGCCGCTCAAATGCTGGCGACCACTCTTGGAATCGAATTCGACCCGAACATCGCGTGGAAAGAACGCGAGCAGGTGTTTAAAATGGGCGGCAAGATCGTCCGAACCATGAACATCACGCAGTCCGCGATCGGCAAGGCCGGCAAATGGACCACGGTGATTGCCTGCGGCGTCTTTATCCCGTCTGAGAATATACCCAAGTCGATGCGGTCCCGCCGGGGCTGAGCCTCGGTCGCGGGCCTGTTCTCTCTTCCATGGCACTTCCATCCGGCTGGCTCGGCCCCGACAAAAATTTTCTCGCGCTCGACGAACCGTGGTGCCATCCGGACCGCGCCGGCGTCTATGTGTTACCGGCGCCCTATGAGCATACCTCCAGTTACGTTGCCGGAAGCGATCGCGGGCCCGACGCGATTCTCGAAGCCTCCCATCAAGTCGAACTCTACGACGAGACGATCGGGCTAGAACCGTACCGCGTCTCCGGGGGCATCGCGACGGCCGCGCGGCTCGATCTGAACGGACAAGTGGACGGCGACGCGGTCGAGGCGATCCGTCGCTACGTCCGTCCCCACGTGAAAGCGGGCCGGCTGGTCGTCACGCTCACCGGCGAGCATACCGGCGCCCTCGGTGCGATCCGCGCCCACGCCGAGGTCTATCGCAACCTCTGCGTCGTCCAGATCGACGCCCATGGAGATCTGCGCCACGCCTATGAAGGGAACCTCTATAGCCACGCCAGTGTGATGGCGCGGGTCGTCGACGATGGATTATCGCTGGTGCAGGTGGGCATCCGATCGATCTCGCCGGAGGAAATCGAGCGAATCAATCGGACTTCCTCCATCACCACGTTCTTCGCCGCACGCATCCTTGATCCCTCCGGGCCTTACGGCGGGCAGGCGGTTCGCTGGGTGCCGGACGTCGTGAAAGCCTGCCAAGGCCCGGTCTATTTGACGTTTGACTGCGATGGGCTCGATGCCTCCTTGGTTCCCGCATTGGGGACCCCGGAGCCGGGTGGCCTGGGATGGTACGATGTGTTGACGCTCGTGACCGCGCTTGCGAACGGTCCGGGGATCGTCGGGATGGACGTCAGCGAGATCGCCCCAATCCCGGGCTTCGTGGCGCCGCAATTTACCGTGGCACGGTTGATCTATCGCATCATCGGACGTATCTGGCACGCGCGGCGCTAGTCGAGTGATGCACCATGCCGAGTCGCCGGCTCATCAAACGTCCTCGTGCCGATGCCTCTCCTCCACGTGCTTCCGCCACACCGACGAGAAGCGCCGATCGACCCATCCGGATCAATAAATTCTTTACCGAACAGGGACGGTGTTCACGGCGCGAGGCCGATCGGCTGATCGAGGAGGGGCGCGTCGCCATCAACGGACGCAGTGCGGTGCTCGGGGATCGGGTCACGAGAGCCGATGTGATCACGAAAGATGGCGTACTCGTGCCATGGGGCAATCCGCCGGTCTACCTCAAGTTCCACAAGCCGGTAGGGGTGACGACTACCACGGAGCCGGCTGTCAGGGACAACATCATTTCCTACATCGGGTATCCGGAGCGGATTTTCCCGATCGGCCGACTGGATAAGGATTCGTCCGGTCTGATCTTGCTCACGAATGACGGCGACATCGTCAATAAGATCTTGCGAGCCGAATACGAGCACGAAAAAGAGTATGTCGTGCGCGTGGACCGGCCCTATGACGATGCGTGCCTCGAACGGATGGCTGCCGGGGTCGTCATTCAGGGAAAACGGACCCGACCGTGCCGTGTGGCGCGATTGAGCCCGCGCGACTTTCGTATCGTGCTGACCGAGGGGCGGAACCGGCAGATCCGGCGCATGTGCCAGGCGCTGGGCTATCGTGTGCTGCGTTTGATGCGGGTGCGCATCATGCACATCACGCTCGAGGGCTTGGAGGTCGGGCAGTGGAAGGCGCTGACTGACGAGGAGCACGCTCGATTGTTTGCGGCAATTGAGACCGGTGAGCGTCCGGCGCCGGGATATTCTACGTCCGCGTAGCGGGGTGCCGTAACGCGGTG
Source organism: Nitrospira sp. Vd2 (assembly GCF_979581665.1). Taxonomy (NCBI): domain Bacteria; kingdom Pseudomonadati; phylum Nitrospirota; class Nitrospiria; order Nitrospirales; family Nitrospiraceae; genus Nitrospira; species Nitrospira sp. Vd2. The sequence goes on from NZ_CEFZSK010000006.1 coordinate 80,807, forward strand.
GCCGGCTGCGTGGCGGCGGCTGCGGGCTGTCCGTCGTCGCGGCCGGCCGGCCGATGCAATTCGTCTTCACGCTTGGTGCGGCCGCGCGGCAGTACCAGATTCAGCAGCGCGATTAAGAGACTGCCGCCGATCAGCGTCGCGCTCGTCGCGCGGATGGTTTTCGTGCCTTCATCGCGCATGTCCTTCGCGACGTCGGCGACCGTTTCCAACAGACGATCCAGCGCGAGGCTGACCTGAATGAGTTTCGGCCCGGCATTGTCGGACGCCTGGAGCTCGGCCTTGGTGCGCAACTCCGCCGCTTCCTGCGGTGACCGCGCGCCCCACAACTGGACGAGCAGATTCACCGTCTTGTTCGACGACGCGATATACGCGTCGAAGCTTTCCCGGACGGCTTGAAGGTCCTGCGGCTCGCTGCGTCCACTCCGGCTCACGCGAAGACTCGCCGCCGCGTACCGATCGATCGCATGCTGAATTCGTGCGCGCTGGTCCGGCAACGAGGACGTGATCCGTTCGAACTCCCGTTGCGTCGGCGCCTCTACGGCACGAATGATCGTGGTGCGGTATCGAATGATATCGGCCGAGATGTGCGCAAGATCCGTTGCGGCGAGCGTGTACTCCGTGTACATGATCCGCAGGTCCTGATCGACCTGGCTCAGCTCTTCCGCTCCCACGAAGCCGAGGCCGGCGACCAGGACGCTGATCAGGATTTGCGACAACGTCGGCCGGATCTGCCATCGATTGAATCGTGCCACGGTATCAGTCGGCGATCGCGCCGATCCTTCTGATCGTTACTCCAACAATCTAATCCAGCATGAACCGACGATCTACGTGCGCGCTCAGCGTCGGGTCGTTCGAAATAAAGATGACGGACCACGGCTCTTCCTTTGAACAGAGCCGACGAAGAACCGTCTCCCGTGTCGTCGGGTGCAAGCTGTGGAGCGTGCCGTCGAAAATCAAGAGTTGCGGCCGCGTGACGATCGCCCGGGCCACGAGAATTTTTTGAATCTGGCTGGTGGTAAGCGCTTTGCCTTGGGGCCGGACCGGCGTCTTGAGGCCGAGCGGAAAGCCGTCGACCTCGTCTTCCATCTCGACGAAGCGCAGCGCCCACAGGACGTCTTCATAGGTGATCCCAGGGCGATCCAGCGTAATGTTTTCCTCCAGCGTTCCTTCGAACAACGACAGTTGGGAGTCCAGCACCAGCCCGCGGCAGGCATTGAGCGACTGCATGTCGAGGTCGCGCAGGTCGACGCCGTTGTAACGAATCACGCCGGCCGTCGGTGTGTACAGACCGGCCAACACGCGTGCGAGCGTCGTTTTTCCCGTCGTCGTATTGGAGAAAATCACGACCTTTTCACCGGGCGCGACCTCGAGCGTGAAATGATCGAATTCGGGCGCCGAATGAGGAAAGGCGAAGGTCAGGTCCCGGCACGCGAGGCGCAGGCCGTGAATTTTCGGATCTGGAATGGGCACGCCTGCAGCGGTGATCGGAGTATCCTTCGGCAGGGAGAACAGGAAATCCAACTCGGCAAGGGCGGTGAAAAAGTAAAACACGTACCCCATCCGTTTGACGACCGAATCGAAGTTGATCAACAGCGTCCCGACGATGACCTCCGCGGCGACCAGTTGGCCCAACGTCAACTGTCCGATCGCCAGCAGCCAGCCGGCCGTCCCGATCAGCGCGCTGTGCGCGAGTGCCTGCCAGCCCACCGAACCGAGATACTGGCGGATCAAGATATGAAACCGAGCGCGACGCGCGGCAATGTATTCGCCCACGAGCTCGTCGGTCTTCTTCAGGAGCAGCGGCTCGCTCACCGTGGCCTTGAAATGCGGCAGGTTGAATCCGATCTCCTGCAACCAGTGCAGCGTATCGTACTTGGCCTGCGACATCTCGATCGTCGCTTTGAGGCCGCCGTGGCTCAGCACCATCACGACGATGGCGAAGCCGGCGACGAGCAGCGCGTTGAACGCTAGAAAGTACGGATGATAGAACACGAGGATCGTCATGCCGACGATGCCGCCCACCAGCACGTTGATGATGTCGACGAGCAGGACGGAGAGCGAGCGCTGCATCAGCACCGTCTCGAAGAAGTAGTTGGCGTATCGCGGGCGAAAGCCGAGCACCCTGAGCTTGGGGAGCAATTGCGTGAGGCCGACGGCGACGCGGGCGAAGAGGCGCCGTTCGAGCATTTCCACCGCATAAAACTGCAGCGCCCGGAACGCGCCGACGCACAACAGCGTCAGCACCATGATCCCCGCCAGGGTCACGATCATGATGGGCTGGATCGCAAACGCGAACGTGTTGACCAGTTCCTGGACCGTCAACGGGATGATGAGGGAGAACAGGCCGATCGCCAAGGCGTACGAGACGATCAGGCCGAGGATCCGGCGTTCGAGCTTGAAGAGCAGCCCGACGCGGGCAAGCGTCTGCCGGAACAGTTGGTCGGTCGGCGGATGCTCTGGGGTCTCGTGGGTCGCCATCGACTGGTGCCAGGCAGAAGTCCAGCGCTCCTTTCCGGCGCGGAACGAGTCATTACACTATCAAACGGCGCAGCCCGGCAGCCAGCAGTCCCGTCTCGTCTACGGGTTCGGTCGATACGAGACCGGGACGGCGCCGGGACTCTTGCCCCAGCTCCCCGTCGCCCACTGATAGAACGCCAGCGCCTTCTGGTAGTCGGCCTGTGCGCGGATCAGCTGCGCCTCGGCATCGACGGCATTGCGCTCCCGCAAATTGACGAACAGCACACTTGTTGCACCGAGGCTGAACCGGAACCGCTCGCCTTCTTCCAGCGTCTTGGCGAGTTGCAAGGCTTGCCCGGCCGCGCCGATCCGTTCTCTGGCTCGTTCGACGGCGGATAGCGCATTCTCGACGTCCACCATCACTTGTTGCTCGCGATACTTTCGGACCAGCGCGAATCGATCGGCCTTCCCTTGTGCCTCCAGCACCTCGCCCCGCGCGCGACGTTGGAGGAACGGAATGCGCATTTCGACCCCAAAGCGATAACCCAGCCCGAGCACGAATTTTTCCGGACTCCGTGCGGGCGAGGCCTCCGCGTCGAGGCTTGGCAGCAGATTGTTCTTGGCCAGCTCGAGGTCGATTTTGTTCAACTTCGCTTCAATCTCGACTTCCCGCACTTCCGGTCGGGATGCGCGCGCGGCGACCTTGTCCGCTTTCACCATCTCCGGAGTCGGAAGCTCCATTGGTTTCGGAAAATCGCCGACGCGGTCGACAGCCGGCTGAACGGGGCCGTCCCGCTCCCACAGAAACATCGATAACTTGAATTGCTCCTGCTCGACGAACCGGCTCGCCGCGATCGCATTTTCTCTCCGCCGCTGCACTTCCTGATTCGCCTCCACGGCATCGAGGGGCGCCGCGGCTCCCGCTTTCGCCCGCTGCTCCACCTGCTTGAACCGATCTTCCGCGACTCGAAGCGCGCGCTTTTGGATATCGGCCAGCTTCACGGCGGCGGTCCATTCCCAGTACTGGTTGGCCGCCGCGAGAAACAGGTCCTGGCGTGTCTGCGCGATCTGGACGTCGGCGCGCGGATCGGCCAGCTCGGAGCGTTCGAGGTCGGCGCTTTCGGGATTCATCATCAGGCCGCGCAGCAGAGGGATGAATCCGCCGAGCAGGACCTGATTGTTGCCGTTGTTGAACGCGAGATCGGGAATCTTCGCGGGTCCGTTGATCACTTCTCGGATGCCGGCGCTTCCACGGAATCCCCACGGTGTCCGAGCTTCGATCAGCGTATCATTGAAGCCCACGGTTCGTGTATCTTGCGGTCCCGTACTCGGGATGAAGCGCTCGATCTCCGCATCATTCACAAGTGTCGGCTCGAACGCCCCGAGCGCGCGCAACAGTTTGCCGCGGGCGACGATTTTCTCGGTGGTCGCCCCTTTCAGAAGCGGATGCGACCGATCCACCCACGCCAGGACCTCATCCTGGCTCAAGGGGATGGGGGGCAGCGGCTTGATTGGAGACTGCGTCTGCGCCCAGGCGGAAGGCAGACTCCACACCGCGGCGAGAATCACAGCAATAGCCACACCACAGTATCGTCGCATGCGGGTCTCCTTTACTGAAAGGTGGTCCGCGAGTGACAAACGTGCCGGCGGTGCGCCGTGCGCCAGACCGCGGCGGACATGGCGTTGCCACCCGCCCCGGGGCGCGCCGCTACTTGGCACCTCTGCCGGCTTTCGGTAAGAGGGTATCGAGCAACGACGGCGGTCCTTCCTGGTAATCCGGTGGGAAGAGATTGAACCGGCGCCACAGCTCATACCACAGAGGCACGCGATTGAGGATGACCCAGCCCATCACCTTGGTCCCCTGCCGAACATGCGTCTGCTCAGGCCATGGCCGTTCCTCGGGGTCCGGGACCACCCAAAAGCGATAGTTGCCTTTTCCATCGTCGACCTGGTCGACCACTTTGATCACACCGGTGTACGTCCCGGCCATCAGTTCGGGCCAGGCGGGGAGCGGAATCGCCGGAATCCCGTAGAACAAGAGTTTCACCTTGCGGCCGGCGTTCAATAGAGGCGCATCGATCCCATCTGCCTTGAACTCGACGGCTTTGTCCATGCTCGTCGGCGAGATCCTCACCAGTTTTTCCCCGGGCCGCACCGTTTCGCCGACGCCGGTCTGCGCCATCTTGACGACCGTGCCGTCGATCGGGGCCACAATGCGCGCCGCGGCGCGCCGCTGCGCCGCATTGGAGACGCGCAGTTCGATGTCCGCAACCTGATCGTTGGCCCGGGCCGCTTCCGCCAACGCGCCGGCGCGTGCCGCTTCGGCATCGAGTAATCGCTGGAGCATTTCCGCGCTCACCTGATCGCGCCCGAACCGCAACGCTTTCATGCCCTGTTGTGCCCCACGTAAGCCCGCCTCAGCGGCCTGCAGATCGGCTTTGCTCGCGATCGCCGCCTGAATGGCGAGTTCGAGCTCACGCTGCGAGACAAGGCCTTGTGCGGCGAGTTGCCGGTTCCGGTCCACGTTCAGTTCGGCCGTATCGACGGCGATCTTCGCCGAGGCGACCTTTTGCTCGGCCTCGCGGACCTTGTTCTCGGCTTCGACGACCCGTGCTTCGGCCGACGGCACCGCCGCCTTGACGAGGTCCTGCATTTCCTTGATCCGCTTGTCCAGTTGATCGGCTCGCTCGAGCGCGGCCGCGCGGGTCTGACTCAGCGCCTGTTTACGTTGTTCGAGTAACGGCAGAAGCTCAGGCGACATGAACTGAGGATCGTAGTCGTCCATCTCGAGAATCAGTTCGCCCTGCTTGACCCGCACCCCCTCGTAGACGTGCCATTTTTTGATGCGGCCGGTAATCTGCGCCTCGATGTCTTGCGGCCGTTCGTAGGGCGAGTAAGCGGAGAGCTGACCGGTCGCGGTGATCGTCTGCGTCCATGGCACGAAGGCAATGACGACCGCGAAGAGCAGGAGCAGCTTGACGGCGAGCCGAGCCGAGAAGCGAAGCCGGTCCGGAATCTGCACGGCTTCCCACGATTGCAGCTTGGTTGACACGGCGAGCTGATCGACTTCGATTTCATCAAGCCCGGTGCGTTGATCGAGGAGCGAGCGAATCTTCTGCGTGAGGGTGGGCAGTCGTTCCATAAGAATAGCCACATTATAGAAGTATTTGAAGGGGTTGGTCAATTTCACGGCATGCGCCGGTCTTGGCGCTTGCAACGGCAGGGAGAGCGGGCTAAGGTGTGGCCCTTATCTCGAAGAGGCTGAGGTGAGGCGAAGCGGTTTTGCCAACCCGCCTTGCAGAACGGTGGAGGCGCGATGGCGGTACGTGGGGCCCGGCAAATACGGACGAATTGGCAAGTCTCAAAGCGCGCAGCAAAGCCGTTGGTCGGTGTGGTGGGCGGCAGCCGCACGGACTTCCCGTTTCTGGAGAAGACCGTCGAGATGCTGAAGACGTTTGGCATCCCGTGTGAATTGCTCGTCGTGTCGGCACACCGCACGCCGGACCGGCTTTTTGCCTACGCCGAGCAGGCCCCGACGCGTGGTATCGAAGTGATTGTCGCCGGGGCCGGGGGCGCGGCGCATTTGCCCGGCATGCTCGCCGCAAAAACCTATCTGCCTGTGATCGGGGTGCCGATCCCGACGGAAAACTTGCGTGGCCTTGATTCCTTGTTGTCGATTGTGCAAATGCCGAAGGGGGTGCCGGTAGCCACTGTTGCAATCGGGGGAGCCGAAAATGCCGGCTTGTTGGCTGCGCAAATCCTGGCTGGCCGCTATCCCGAGATCCGAAAACGGCTGATCGAATTCCGATCGCAGCAAACACGGGCCGCCATTGCTTCCTCACCGGAACCCGCGAAGGCTGACCCCACGGCTTGATAGCTCGTCATGTCATTGATCGAACCTGGAAGCACGCTGGGCGTCCTTGGCGGCGGCCAACTTGGCGCGATGTTTGCCATGGCCGCCCGTCGCCTTGGCTATTCGATCGCCGTCTGGGACCCTGACCCCGATGCGCCGGCGCATCGTTTGGCCGATCACCGCACCATCCGCCACTTCGAGGACGGGGGCGCAGCCGAGACGTTTCGAGCCGCCGTCGCCGCTGTGACCTATGAGTGGGAGAACGTGCCGGTCGCCCTGGTGGAATCACTCCAGGCGGCTGTTCCCGTCCGGCCGTCGGCGGACGCTCTTCGAATCATCCAGCATCGAGTTCGGCAAAAAACATTTCTCGCCGAACATGGCCTTGCCGTCCCTGCCTTTCGCCCGGTCATCCGCGCCCGCGACTTGCGGGAAGCCGTGGACGCGATCGGGTTCCCATGCCTCTGCAAAACAAGCACCTTCGGCTACGATGGAAAGGGGCAGTGGCGTCTTGCGGGCTCCGCTGATGCTGCCGCCCTCCACCAGGTATTGGAGACGACATCGGCCGGTGTACAGGAATGGATCGTCGAGCAGCTTGTCCCGTTCGAGAAGGAACTGTCCGTCTTAGTCGTCCGAGGCGTGACGGGGGAATGTCGGATCTACCCTGTGGTTGAGAACGTCCACATAGGCGGCATTCTTCGAACGACCCGCGTGCCGGCTGCGGTCGACGACCGAGTGGCGCAAGACGCGCAGAGGCTGGCGGTCGCGGCGGTTCAGGCGCTGGCGGGCGTGGGCGTATTCTGCGTCGAATTATTTCAGGTCCCCGGGCCCCGCCTGCTGATCAACGAAATTGCGCCGCGCCCACACAACTCCGGCCACTACACCTTAGATGCGTGCACGGTGAGCCAATTCGAACAACAGGTCCGCGCGCTCTGCGGACTTCCGCTTGGCGACGTTCGGCTCCTGTCGCCGGCGATGATGGTGAATCTCATCGGCGGCGACCTCATTCGCGCAACGACTGGGCCAGTTCTGGTCGATCTCCTGCGCTCACCCGGTGCACACCTGCATGTCTATGGCAAGCGGTATGTACGGCCTCGCCGCAAAATGGGCCATGTCACCTTCGTGGGCGAGAAGGCTGAGCACGCCTGCGAAGCGGCAACGCGCTTCATCGAGATGCTGGAACGAGTCTCCGCGGGTCTGCATTGAGGTCCAATCTCAGGCTGCTCGCTTGACCCCGATTCCACGCGGCTGATCCCATTCGACGCTCCGCACTTCTCGTCTGTGCGAGAGGTGGTTTTCGAATCTCGCATACTGCCGTCACTTGGAAGGAAGGAGTCGAGCCCAGTCCTTGACGTGATGTGGGCGATGGATGACATCCTCAACTCGTCCGTATCCCACCGAATTGTCAAAACGCGCCCGGCCGCAAACGCGACGAACACCGACAGCGGGCAGCGAGCCATTCCGCTATGGTGATGCTTGTGACACGTGGCACTGCCGCATCCCAGCCGAGTTTGAAATCAACAGCGCAAAGGAGGATCGATATGACGCGACGAACGTTGTCTCTCGCGATCGGAACCGCGTTTCTTCTGTCGCTGCCCATGGCCGTGCAGGCCGGCCAACAGATGCAAGGCGGGCAGCAGTCGCAGAGCTCCGGTAAGCATACCCCGGGTTCGCTCGATATGACGAGCACGAGTGACCCGACACCGAGCGAGTACGCGGTGCTGCCGTTGGCGCGTGGGCAAAAGAAAGAAGTCAAGAACAGCGAATTGATCGGCGATGAGGTCAAGGGCAAGGACGGCAAGCCGATCGGGAGCCTCGAGAAGCTGATCATGGATACGAAGACCGGCAAGGTGGAGTATGGCGTCGTGCGGTTCGCCGACACCAACGAAACCTGGCCGATTCTGTGGAACAGCTTCAAGGTCAACCGCGATACCGGCGAAGTGACGCTGAACCTGACACGCGATCAGCTTCAGGCGAGGAGCAGCATCGATGATGCCAAGGATCTCTCGCCGGATATCAAGAAGCTGATGAAGGACATGCGTAGCGAGATGGGCAAGACGACCTTGCCGGGTCTCGGCGTGCAGAAGCAGCCGGCGGCCGGTGGCTCACTGGGAGAGGACCAGGCGGCGACCGGTGGGCCGAGTGGTCCGCGTGGCGGCCCTTTGTCGGGCCAAGCGCCGCAGTTTGAAGGTGAAGGACAGAAGAACCGGTAGGTCAATGGTCTGCTGCAGGGACCGGAACGGTCCCTGCAGCAAAGTCGACTGCATCTACCACTCGGTTTCCTCCCAGGCGTGATGTTTCGCGGGCGCGAAGAACGGGACGTCCGGGCGTTTGAACAGCCCGATCAACACAATCCCAGCGAGGAAGCCGCCCACATGCGCGAAGAACGCGACGCCGCCCCCTGACCGACCCAGGCTCATCCCGCCGCTCAGTACCTGCATCACGAACCACAGACCCAAGACGAATCCGGCCGGCACGTACATGAGTCGTGTGAAGATGCCCAATGGAATCAGGACGAGCACCTGCGCGCGGGGGAACAGCACGAGATAGGCGCCGAGGACTCCCGAGATGGCTCCGCTGGCGCCGACCAACGGAATCGTGGAGCCGGGGTCCGTAATCGCATGGCTGTAGACGGCCAGGATGCCGCATGTCACATAGAAGATGATGAAGCGAACGTGTCCCATCACGTCCTCGATATTGTTCCCGAAGATCCAGAGATAGAGCATGTTGCCGATCAAATGCATCCACCCTCCGTGCAGAAACATGCTCGTGATGAGCGTGACGAACGGCGGGACGGCCGCCAGCTGCGGCGGAAGCGACGCTTGACCGAATACGCTGGCCGGGATGGCACCATAGCGGTAGACGAAGAGTTCGCCGGGTTGCGGGGGGAGTGATGCTTGGTAGAGAAACACGAGCGTACAGATGGCGATGAAGCCGACGGTCACGATCGGCGTCAGGACGGTCGGATTATCGTCGCGAAGAGGGATCATGTCCGGTCTCGGGGGGCAGGGACGAGAAGTGTGGAAGAGAATCAGTCGGGCGGGTGATCAACGGGCGGCGATTCCGGTGCACGAAGACCATCGAATGGCGAGCCGCTGTCTGCGGGCAAGGGAACGGAAAACCCCGCGGCATGGGTGTGACCTCCTCCGCCATAGCGTGCGGCAATTGCCGCCACATCAGCTCCGTCCTCGCGCGATCGCATGCTGAAATATCGTCGGCCGTCGCGATCGTGCCAGATCACGCAAAAGGAATGCTGCTTCGACAGCCGCTCGCCGATTTGGCTGGTGAGAATCGAGCTGTAGACGACGGGGACGTTGGTGCCTTCGAACGGCAGGACGACGGCCGATGCGGCGATCTTGCCGACCAGTTCGTTCTCGTACCGCAGGATGGCCCGACCTTCCGAGATGAGCGCCTCCTCCGTGAGACGATCCCAAGCTCGGAAGTCGTATGGATAGGACGCGAGTGCCGCGTTGACTTCGCGGCTGTCGGGCAACGACCACGTCCACAGATCTTTGTCTTGAATGTATTGCAAGAGCCACGGCACGGGCTCGCGATGCGCCCACTCCCACGCCAAGACTGCGCCTGACTTCTTTTGATCGAAGTACGCAAAGGGTAAGTCTTCAAGGGCCTGCTGTGCCGTGATGTGATGATCGAGCACAAGCAGACCGGCCGCCTGTCGCGACAGCGTCAAGAGCGTCTCCCTGTCGTAAGAGAAATCGACGATCAGAACGCGCCGGCCGGCAAGATCGGCGGGGGGTGGGTACCCGTGTTTGACGGCCCGAAATTCCGCTTGCGGGAATTGCTTCCACAGTGCCCACGCCGCGCCGAAGCCGTCCGAGCAATCAGCGTGATAAAGGACCACGTCCGGGGCTTGATGTCGGGATAGGGAAGAGGCCCTCGTCATCGTTGGTCAGCTTAACACGGGGTGAACGGCCAGGAAAAGCAAGATGCTGTGGCCTGCTACAGGCCGGCTAGGGCTGGGACGGCGTTCAAATTCGTTGCCGGCGTGGGTTGCGCGAAGGAATTGACGCGGTCGATCAGTTGACGCAGGCGGCCCGCGCTGCGGCGGTTGTAGTGGAACGCGAGCCGCGGTAGGTCCTTGATGGCCGCTTCGTCCTGCTCTTCAGGAAACGCCTCGCGCTGCGTGAAGACCCCGCTGGCCAACATGTCTTGGAACTCAGCATTGATCGCAGCCAACTGCTCCTCGGTCAGGGAGGCCCGGAGCCGCAGCACCAGATCGTCGTGGACAAATCGGCTCGAGTGGTAGTTGCGATAGAACTGTTCGATTTCATCGACCGCCGCTTCTTCGGAGTCGAAGATCTTGAACAGGCTCAAGTCTTCGGGATTGATGAGCCGCTGCGCCAACAACTCCTCGCGAATGAACGTGAGCCAGCGATCCCAATAGTAACAACCTGGGGCTTGAACGCACACAATCGGCAGCGGATGGCTTTTGCCGGTTTGCAGCAGCGTGAGCAGTTCAAACCCTTCGTCATGGGTTCCGAACCCACCGGGAAAGAGGGCCGCGGCATGCGACTCCTTCAGGAACATCAGCTTGCGTGTGAAGAAGTATTTGAACGTGATGAGCTTGGGGTCAGCCGCAATTGTGGGATTGGCGCCCTGCTCGAACGGCAGCATGATGTTCAGCCCAAAACTGTTCTCGCGCCCGGCCCCTTCTTGCGCGGCCCCCATGATGCCGTCACCGCCCCCCGTGATTACCATAAAGCCGCGCTCGACGAGCAGACGCGCGAATGCTCGCGCGACGGCGTAATTGGGATCGTCCGGCTGCGTGCGGGCAGAGCCAAAAAAGCTCACTTTGGGCCGGTGACGATACGGATAGAATACCTTGAAGGCGTAGCGCAGTTCCCGCATCGTGCGATTGAGAATCTTCAGGTCGAGGGTGTCCAAGTAGGAATCGCTGAACCTCAGGAGCGTGACCAGCATTTCCTTTCGCAACAGCTTGCGGAGATCGCCATTCGTGTTCTCCAACAGCCCTTGCACCTGCTTGAGAATCTCTTCGTTGGTGAGTCCGAGCCGCGCGGCCGAATCAAATTCTTTCATGGGTCTTCCCTGAACTGCTCGCACCTAATCTTATCAGCCCCTCCACACACGGTCAAAAACGACCGCTATTGTCAATTGATCCTGACGATCGGTAGACTGTGACTGATGCCATCCATCGACGAGGTCTTTGAACGAAGATTGTCAAGAATCCCGTCGCTCGGCCTCGGGCTATCGGTTGATGTCTATACGCCGGACCTCTTTGAATTGCTCGCCGCGCTCGACGACCGGGACGTGAGCTACGGTTATCTCGAAATCTTCAAGGGCAGCCGTGTAGCGATGAGTGAGGTGCGACGACGACTACCCGAACGGTCGCTCGCGTATCACGGCGAAGGGGTGTGGTTGACGCAGCCAGATTGGGACGAGCGCTATCCCGCGCAGCAGGAAGTGATGGCGGCGGCCGAGCAACTCGCCCTGCTCGGGAGTTGTTGGATGAATCACGAATGCGCCACGAAACAGATGGCCGGGTATTCGTTCGGTACCTACTTGCCCCCGCTCTTTACGCCCGAGAGTGCCGATGTCGTCGCCATGCAGGCGTCTCAGCTCCAACAGCGCCTGGCCGAATCCGGATTCTTCACTTCCGGGGAAGAACCGCTGTTGCTGCTGGAAGTGCCGCCGCTGACGTATTTCGGTCTCGGCAGCATGTCCGTCCCGGCGTTTTTTGCCCGGATCGTGAAGCGCGCTTCCTGCGGTCTCGTGCTGGACGTCGGGCACGTGTGGACGATCTGGCGTTACACCAATGCCTGGCGAACACAGAGTATAACCACGTTTCTCGCGGACTTTCTCGAGCGGTTTCCACTGCATCGCGTCGTGCAGATTCACGTTGCCGGCCTTGACGTGCATGAGTCGACCGTGGCGGAGAACGGTGGGCGGAGCGGCTGCCCGCCGCTCTGGATCGATTCGCATGGGGCACCGATTCCACCCGTGTTGTTCGAGATGCTGCGGCAAATCCTCGCGCATCCGCGCTTGACGGCGTTGCGAGGGGTGGCGCTCGAGGTGGATACCAAAGCCATTCCCACAATCGTTTCCGAATTCGAGCGGACGGCCGAAGAGTTTGGTGCAATGATCGACGCAGTCTGCACGTTGCGAAACACACAGCCACGCACCGAGACTTCAGCTGTCGTGGAGCCTGATTCAGCAGACATCTCGCTGGCTCGTCGCCGCGCGCTTCTCGCCGATTATGCCCGGTATGCTGAGCTTGTCACGGGACACGGGGGTGCTATCCCTGACGGCCTTGCATTACTGGACTCTCAATCCGGCGGCTTGGCGATGTATCGGCAGTCCTATTTGCCGTATGAGATTCTGAAGTGGGGGGGAGACGTGCTCGAGTTGTTTTGCCCTGTGTGGCAGCGGTTGGACGAAGCGGGTATCGGGTCCGCCGATTTCATCGACTTCTGGAACACCGCGCGGCCGGCGCATTCGCCATACGATTTCTTTCTTCTGAAACTCGACCGATTCTGTGAATTCGTCTCTCACGCCCTCCCCTCGGCGGCGCCTCTCGCTCGGATCGAAGCCGACGTCCTTCGCAGCGCCTATGGAGAGGCCTGCAACGGTCTGGGCGATCCGGTGCAATCGCGAGCATGAATTTCTGGCAGACCCTTCCCCAGCCGATCTTTGGCTTGTCGCCGATGGACGGCGTGACGGACGCCGCCTTTCGTCAGATCGTGGCGGCTGAAGGCCGACCCGACGTCGTGTTCACTGAATTTACGAATGTCTCCGATATTTGCCGCGGGCCGGATGCGGCCCTCTCGACGTTTCTCTATAGTGAACGTGAACGTCCGATCGTGGCACAACTGTATGGCAAGCAGCCGGACCTCTTCTATCAAGCCGCCCATATCGTGTGTGAACTCGACTTTGACGGTGTTGATATCAACATGGGGTGCCCGTCCAAGAATGTGGCCTCGTCGGGGTCGGGCGCGGGCCTGATTCGAACACCACAATTGGCGCACGACATCATGCGGGCTGTTCAGCGGGGGGTTGAGGATTGGGCCAACGGTCAAATTCTGGAAGGCGTTGGCGTCAAGCCCGCGAGGATCGCCTTGATTCGTGCTATGAATGCACGCCGATCCGGGTCATCGACGCCTCACCGGCGGCTGATTCCGGTCTCAGTCAAAACGAGGATCGGCTATGACGCAGTGATCATCGAGGATTGGGTCGGGCACTTGCTGGAGCAGCGGCCCGCGGTCATTTCCGTGCACGGCCGAACGTTGCAGCAAATGTATCGCGGGGAAGCGGATTGGGCCGCCATTGCACGCGCCGCTCAACTGACGCAGGGCACGGAGACGCTGCTGTTTGGCAACGGTGATGTGCGGTCGCTCGGGGAGGCGATGCGCCGGGTGCGAGAAACCGGTGTGCACGGGATACTCGTCGGGCGCGGCGTGCTCGGCAGTCCTTGGTTCTTTGACATGAAGGAAGCTGCGCGCGCGAGCGTGCGATCGGACGATACAACGCCTCACCGGCTCGAGTACGCGGCTGATTCCGACGACCGCATACGGCGGTTTCGTGTCATGGTCGAGCATGCCCGAGTCTTCGAGACGCTGTTCGGCCGTTCCCGGTTTCCCCGAATGCGCAAGCACCTCGGTTGGTACTGTAAAGGCTTTCCCCATGCCGCGGCTCTACGCAACGACATGGTCCGCGCCAGCTCTTCGGAAGATGTCGAGCGTTTGCTGGCGACGCACGCAGAGGGCAGCGTGGCCTCATTACCGCAGTCCTCTCCCGCCTCGATGGGTCCCACGGCGCTTACATGCGCCTGATCCTAGCCTCGACCTCGCCTCGTCGCCGAGACCTTCTGTCTCTCCTTCACCTGCCGTTTGACATTGCCGACCCGACGTTCATCGAAACCGTCCGGCCTGGAGTGCCGGCCGCCGTTCAAGCCCGCGTATTTGCCGAAGGGAAAGCGTACTCTTGCGTGTCGCGCCACCCAGACAGCCTGATCATCGGGTGCGACACGCTGATCGCCATTGATGAGCGGATCCTCGGAAAGCCAAACGATGCGCGAGAGGCACGCGAGATGTTGGAGCGCTTGTCGGGTCGAGATCATTGCGTTCACACGGGGCTGGCTGTTGTCGCGGGCCAAACTCGGGCGTGCCGTTCCGGAGTCGCGACCGTGCGGGTGCACTGCAAGCGACTGACGCCCAATGATATCGACCGGTATGTTGCGAGCGGCGAATGGGCCGGGAAAGCGGGTGCCTATGCCATCCAAGGAATTGGCGAGGCATTCATCGAGCGGATCGATGGCGACTTCACCGCCGTCGTCGGCCTTCCGCTCCGGCTCGTCAGCGAATTGTTGGCGACCTTCTCCATAACCGTGTGCGTCGAAGATCTGTATCGACGACGACCTTATCCCAACTGGTCACGGTTCGCCTAGCCCGCATTATTCATGAACAGTTCTGCTGCAATCGCCGATCCGCTGCTGCGACGGGCGTGCTCGCCACTCGGTCAGTCAACATACTGCAGTGAGTATGCCTCCTTCCCTCGCGGCTGCGCTTGGCCGTCTCGCGACGCGGCTCCGTGATTTCGCGACGAACCGTCATGAATAATGCGGGCTCGCGTCGGCGCCTTCGATTGCATTGGACGATCGCGTTTCCTTACAATGGCCCGGAACTCGTAAGGAGGCGCTATGCATTCGACGGTGTTCGCTCACTGTTTTATCCGCGTCGTTCTTCCCGGGTTCATCATCATGCCCACTCTTCTCACTGATCCTGCCGGCGCAATTGATGTCAAGCTCACGATGGACGACGCCAAGAAGGCTCTTGCGGCCGGGCGCGAGCCGATGGAAGCCGCCAACACACCCGAGGACGTGAAAAAACTTCTCCAACAGGCGGCCATCAGTACGCGGGTGGGGGCTGATCCGGAAAAAGACCCGTGTGGGCCGAATGCCGTGTTGCGAACGAAGCGGTATTGGCTCGAATCGTTCGGGCGCCAGGAGGCGACGGAAAGCAAGAAGCAGAAACATGACGTGCGGATGCCAGAGGATAAGATCCAAAAAATCTTGGACATGCCGAACTTGGAGATGTCGATCCAATTGTGTGGCGACGATGAATATTTCGCCGAAGGCGTCCAGGTGGCGCTGCAGCAAGGCAGCAAGACGATCAAGCCGGTGGACGTCAGCCCCGCCGACAAAGGGCGCAAGAACGAAGGCCAAGGGCCGGCGTATCGTTCCCGGTTCACCGCGCGATTTGCGTATGACACCTTCGATCCGAACGCCAAGACCAAGGTCATCGTCTACTTCCAGGACGGCAAGATGCTCGAATTCGACGCCGATCTCTCCAAGGTGAAGTAAAGAGGTGCGGTGCGCACATCTGTGCCCTCAGCTAACGGCAGTCTCGGTTCCCGTACCCTGAACCGGAACGTGTTCCGTGCGCCAGGCGAGACGGCCACGGCCTCCCTCATCCGTCTCCTGACGCCGCCACTTCATTACGTACTCGACCCAAAGCCGAATGGCTCGATCGCGATGTGGGCCAACCGCTCTACCGATCGTTGTCGCTGCTCGCTAGTGTCCTGTCTCTGAAGTGCGCTGACAAAATCGAGCCACGCTGGCCAGGA
>NZ_CEFZSK010000007.1:0-84277 GCF_979581665.1 Nitrospira sp. Vd2
GGACACTAGCAGGATGTTGAAAAAGGCCGCCAGCTTCAAGACACTGGGCGCTCACGAACTCGCGCCCGTGCGCAAACGTGAGGGGAGTTATTCCTCGCCTCGCGCACCTCGCGTCTCCTACGCACGAACAAACGGATTGAAGGCGCGTTCATAGCCGATCTCGGTTTCCGGACCATGACCCGTGACCACGCGCGTCGCCTCGTCCAACGTATAGAGCCGCTCACGAATCGACCGTTCGATTGCGTCAAAATCGCCGCCCCACAGATCGGTGCGTCCGATCCCGCCGCGAAACAGGGTGTCGCCGGCAACCAGAAGGTGCGCCGCGGGCCAGACGAAACAGAGCGAACCCGGTGTATGTCCCGGTGTGTGCAAGACAAAGGTTTCGACCGCGCCCACCGCCAGCCGGTCCTCATCCTTGAGCCAGGAGTCCGGGGATGGCGCGGGAACATACGGCACCCCGAACATCCGGCACTGCAGTTCCAACATATCCCACAGCGGCCGATCGTCCGGATGCAAATACAGCGGCGCACCCGTGGCCTCTTTCAGGCGACCCGAAGCAAGAAAGTGATCGAAATGGGCATGGGTATGGAGAATCGCTCGAACCACCAAGCCAAGGTCCTGGACCGACTTCACAATCTGATCGACGGCCCCGCCCGGATCGATGACCACGGCCTCTTTCGTCTGCGGGTCACCAATGATTGAGCAATTGCAGCCGAGCGGGGGGACAGGAAACGTTTTTCGGATCAAGGTGGTTGTCACGCGGAAGCCACGCTGTTACGCAACGAGAGACGCTGTGGAAAACGTTTCAAGCATGAAGACGGCCAACGAGGCCGCTCACCCGTCTTACCCGAAATTGGCCAAGGCCGACTCTGCTTCATGCTATAACCCGGCGACCGCCGCCCGCAAGAGACCGCCTTACCGCTCTCTTTCGGGGACGGCCGACCACACGACTTCCGAGTCGAGAATCGCCCACCCCGGACCCTGCCGCGCGAGCCAGACGAGAAACCCCGCCCCGGTCCCGTCCGGACGATAATTGCCGACATAGACCAATGCCTGATCCGCACGCGGCGTGAATGCCACACGGGAAAACTCGAGCATCAACCTGTTCCCCAACGGCTGCACCGGCCGCACCGTGCCGAGCGCCGGGGTGCGGGTTTCTTCAAGGCCGCCATCCTCGAATTCCGTGACCAGCCGGTACCGCACGCCGAAACGAAAGCGAGGATCGAGCTTGGACGGTTTGGTCACCTTGAGCAGGAAATCAGCCAGCAGCGCGGCAGGAAGGAGGCCGTCAAAGAACTGGTTCTCATCGAAAAACTTTCGGGTAAAGGCGACCTCGGACGGTCCGACGGTCGTGGCCGTCATACGACGGATCAAGACGAGCCCCGTTTCGGAGGTCAAAAATTTCGCCTCCACTACTCGATCGTAAATTAGATACTCCTCGCTGTCGGCGGACGCTGGCTCACCACCGAGCGGCAGTGTCGGTATGGCCATGAGGCCGAGCCATGCGAGGCCGAGGCCCGCCAGTAATCGCCCGAATGAACGGGATCCCATCGCGTCGAGAATAACGTTCGGCGGTCGGAAGGGTCAACGCTCGGGGAACGATTTGCATTCGCACACGATTGGTCCTAGAATCGGGCCGCGCTTCATTGCGTCATGACATCAACCTTCATACGCCCAGAGAGAGAGAGCCGGCGCATCCTCCCCCGTTCCCGTTCACTATTCCTTCTCGCTGCCCTCTTCTGCGTCTGGCTTCCGGGCTGTCAGCCGGATGAATCCCCCCTGAAAGTGGAAAACGAGAACTTGCGCAAGCAGGTCGAGAAGCAGGAGTCCGTCATCCTGTCGCTTCAAGACGGGAACAAGGTCATGCAGCAGCAGATCGACTTGCTCAACAAGGAACTGCGGGAGGCCAAGGAGCAGGTCGAACGCGTGATGACGGAACGGACGACGCTGACGGCGCAATTGGACGAGCAGGAGGGCAAGACCAAGAAGCTCACGGCGGAAGCGCAGCGCATCGCCGACAGAGCGGCGAGCTTGGCCCAGGCGCTTCGGATCGATGAAAAGGGGGGCGTTTCGGAAGAGGTCTCCCAGTCAATGACGGCCGTGACCAAAGCCGCTGAAGAAGCGTTGAACAAGCATGGCTATGCCGTCCTGTTGAGTGTGAAGACCGAGCAGAAGGCCGCGTACGTGACCGAGCGAAAGGTCTCGGAACCGGCCTCTCTGGAAGTGCCCGGGTTCCGGAATCAATATTTGATCGCGATCCACGCCGTCTCCCCGACTCGGACACGGATCACCGTCAAAGCCGATTTCGAACGCATGGCCCAAGGGCACCGCATCCTCCCCGCCGGCTCGGAAGAAACGACGGAAATCGAGCGCCGGTTGATCGCGGAAATTGGCAAATCCATGCCGGGCGGGAAGGCCTAATCCACAACCCGGCTTTCCTGGTCTAGCATCCCTCCGTCACTCGTCGCGCCTCCCGACCCTTCCTGCCCGCCCTCCGAAATACCGAGGTTCGGCTATACTTTCTGGTGGCCCTGAGCACCGGCCGAACGAGGAACCGATGGCGAAGAGCAAATCGGCAGAACCACACCCCCCCAAACAGAAGATCTTCACGTCTGCGGACGAAATCAGCCAGGCGATCGTCAAACTCCGTGCGCGGATCCACCAAGTCGAAGAATTGAAAAAGGACGGCCTTCCCTACCGGGACGCCTTGCGAGTGACTGCTGAATATCAGGTTCGGGATACCATTCGGGAAATTTTCGGGGAGCGCTCGCCTGAATACCTCGAACATCAGCACCTCAAGATCAAAATCAACAGCAAGCATGCCGTCAACGAGACGATTGCCCTCCTCCAACATCTGGTGGTGAGCCTCGAAGAGCGCCGCCTGGAAATATTGGGGCTTCGTGCGAAGCCTGCCCCGCCGCCCGAGGAACAATCCGCGCCGGTCGTCGAATCGCCACCCATCGAGCAGGGCGTCTCGGAAGCAGCCCCACCGGTGACCGCGACGGCCCCGCTGGCCGCTGCACCGGTGCCTCCAGCTCCCGTCGCAATGGCGGCCGATGCCCCAACGCCGCCAGACGTCCCGCCCGGTCTTCCGGGCGCGGCTACCAAGCTGAAGTTGTCTGCAGAAGTTCCGATCCTTGTTCAGGACAGCGGTGAGGCACGGCAACCGGCTGCGGCGGCGCCTCCGCCACCTCCCGCCGTCCAATCGCCGGCACCGCACCCCCAACCCGAGGAGCAGAGCATGTCGCCCTCACTGAACGTTCCCGTCGGCACGCCGACGAGCATGCCCGCACGCAACCTCGTCGACGCACCGTCCAGCGCGGCCGGCGATGACCCGGTCGCCCTGTTGCGCAAAATTTGCGGGAAATTTCACCGGGTGGCCCGCCAACTGAGACAGCGCCGAGATGAGCGGCCGACGCTGGAGGTCGAGGACGAACGCGACATGACGGACCTCCTTCACGCGCTCCTCAGCATCGAGTTCGACGACATCCAAGTAGAGGAATGGACGCCGAGCTATGCGGAAGGGACGATGCGTGCCGACCTGTGCCTCAAGGACGAAGGGATCGTCGTAATGGCAAAGAAGACGCGGCAAGGTCTCGGCGCCAAAGCCTTGACGCAGCAGATCAGTGCCGACTTCGAACGGTATGCAGGTCACCCGGATTGCAAGCTCTTGTTCTGCTTCATCTACGACCCGGAAGGCCGCATCGGCAACCCCAAGGGGTTGGAAGGCGATCTGACGCTGAACTATAACGGCCGCCGCGTCGAGGTATTGATCTCCCCGAAGTAGCGCTAGAAAGTGCTAAGTCCTGAGTGCTGAGCAATTGGAAATCCGCGCTCCGCACTCCGCACTCCGCACGGCTTCAAATCTTCCCCACCAGATCCAACCCTGGCTTCAGCGTCTTCTCGCCGGGCCGCCAGCTTGCCGGACACACTTCTCCTTCCCCCTCTCGAACTCGAATAGCCGCTTCGAGCTTGCGGAGCAATTCCGGGGCACTGCGTCCGATGCTGTTGTCGTGGACCTCGTAAGCCTTGAGCACGCCGTCCGGATCGAAAATGAAACTGCCGCGCAGCGCGACACCTTCTTGCTCGACATACACGCCCAGGTCTCGCGCGAGTGATCCAGTGGGATCGGCAATCAAGGGGAAGTCGACGCCTTTGAGGGCCGGCGACGTATCGTGCCAGGCCTTGTGGACATAGACCGAATCCGTACTCACGCCAAACACTTCCGCACCAAGTTTCTTGAACTCGGGATACAGATTCCCGGCTTCGGCAAGCTCCGTCGGGCAGACGAACGTGAAGTCGCCCGGGTAGAAAATGAGGATGATCCATGTGTCTCGGTACTGATGGAAATCAATCTGCTGGATCCCGTTCCGGTAAAACGCCTGATAGCGTCCGGTTGGAAGCGTCTGACCGATGTAAGCCATGTTGTGTTCTCCTTCGATGATTGAGCGATGCACCTCCTGATGATGTAAGCAAGGGATGGGCCTCACCTTGGCATATTGATCGAGAACGGATGTCGCGAATGCGAGGGCGGGCGCGGGTTCCGGTTGGCAAAGCCGGCACAAGGTGTCTAAGGCAGAACCGTTTGTCTTCGTGAGGCGTGGCTCAGTCCACGGTTGGCGAGCACGCACGCGAGAAGCCCACCGACCACGTAGCATTCGAGCCCAAACGGCAAATACCCCGCATAGCCCAGCAGGGGCATCTCGAAAATCTGGAATCGATGGACATAGGGAATCGCGTACCGCCAATGAGCGAGGCTGTGCGAGTTCCAGAGTTCCCAGAAGAACCCGCATTGGAGCGCGGCGAGTGCGGGGATTCCAATCGACCGCCAATCGCCGTGTCGCACCTCGTCGAAGACGGTTTCCCGGCCCGTTGCCAATTGCAAGCCGATGAGAATGAGTAGCGGACCGATCCACAGCAGTGAGAACAGATAGTCAGACCAGATGCCGATCCCTGCGAGTCCGGCGCATGCGACGATCAAGAGCGCCCACCCGAGTCGTTCTCGATGCATCAGGGGTAGAGCCGGAAGGTCGCGAAAGGCGGCATCGAGCCGCGGCGAGGTCCGCAACCAATCGATGGTTCCAAACACGGCCGGCAAGACCGTCGAAAACGACACCGTCGCATGGAACACGTATTCGGCGGCCGTGAATCCCGGGACTCCGACGTAGTACCAGTTTTGGACGAACCGGTTCAAATACTCGAAGGTCCACCAGAACGCGGCGCTGGCGGGAAAGAGGGCGATTAGGAACGCCGGCCGATCAGTCAGCAGACAATGACCAGTGCGCCGGTATGTCAGGCCGTTGATGATGAGAATGTAGCCGAGCCAGAGGGGCGTAAAGGTAAATGGCTGCCACGGTTCAAACCACGGCGCCCGGGTCCACGCCAGCGGCCACAACAGGACGACGAGCCCCAGCCCAAGCCACGTCCACCACGGCGAGCGTTGTGCTGTCATGCGCGGTGAAGACGTGCGCACCGTGGCAATGCGGAACAGCGCGGGGAGGACGAACACAGCAATGACCATGGCCAGTGCACTGAACACGGCCCAGGAAAACGGGGCATGGGCGACATGTTCGGTGACCGGCGGGAATTCGAGATACGGAGCGAGGGGCCGCCCCGCTAGATAGACACCAAGGAGCGGGAGGCCGGCGATCAGGAGGACGAGCACGGGAATCGCGGCGAGCATCGCCACAGAATCGTGCGGGTCAGTTCAGCGTACGCAGACGGAACGATTCGAAAAACGGTTGGCCTGTCACCTTCGGCCGATAGGCGCGCTTCGCGGCCGCTTGGGCCTGCTCGCACCCGGCGCGCATCTTGGCTTCCGACCACTCTTTGCCTTCCATGCCTTGCTGATAGCTTCGTCCGACGAGACACTGGACTCCGAGATACGTGAGATGGTGTGTCCGGGACGGCTCTAGGGTAAAGACTTCTTGGACGGCTTCCGGCAAGGGCTCGCCTTCGCACTTGCAGTAGCGGCACGCGACCAACGGTTTGAGAACGGAAGCCGCAAAAATCACATGTCCGACCTTCCACGCCTCCCCGGCTTCCGGGTACGCGGTCGCGTCGGCGGCGGCCGGCAGCGCGCGGAGCAACAGCTTCGCGGCCGCGATATGCTCATCATGCCCGCTCACACCGCAGTAATGATCCATCGCCACGATGACATCCGGCTTGTGCTGCCGCAGGAGGTGCACGAGATACCCGACCGGATCGCCTTCGGTGTTCCACTTCGCGATGACGTCTTCCGATGTGGCGGTCGACGGCCAATCGCGAAACGGCGCGTTCGCGGGAAGCGCATCCAATTCCTCCAGCGACCGCGGCCCGTTCACGAACGGACCGACTTCGTATGCGTCGGCCTGAAAGATGCCGGCCGAACGGGCGAACAAGGCTTCTCGCGCCTTACCCATCTCGCTGCCTCGCCGCACGCCATTCCACGTTTTGTCATTGTTCTCGCCATGCGTCATCGTCGCCATGATCAGCGTCCCGGCCATATCTTTCGCGCGAGCCAGCAAGCCACCCGCCGACGTTTCATCATCGGGATGCGCGCCCAGCCAGAGCACGCGTTGCGAGTGCTTCAAGACATCGAGCACGGTGGTCGGAGAAGAATCGGCTGAGCCGACGACGGATGGGGCGAGAGCAAAAAGGACGAAGACGACGATGGACGCGCGAACGGTCTGTCGATGGACCACTGAAAAGGTCACGCGGTCTTCCGAGTACGGGTCGCACAGAGGTAGCGGTCCACGCCGGCCGCCATCTTGCGGCCTTCGGCGATCGCCCAGACGATCAACGACGCGCCCCGCTTCACGTCACCGCCGGCAAACACGCCCTCGACGCTCGTCATGAAATTCTCATCGACGGCGACGTTGCCTCTCGCATCGTACTGAACGCCGAGGCGGGTCAGGAGGCCGTTCTTCACGGGACCGGTAAAGCCCATCGCGAGCAAGACCAGATCGGCGTCGAGCTCGAATTCCGTATTCGGCACCGGGAGGAATTTCCCATCTTTGAACGTGACGCGCTGCGCGCGCAGCTTGGTGACGTGGCCGTTGCGGCCGCTGAACGCGGTGGTCGAGACACTCCATTGCCGGTCGCAGCCCTCTTCGTGAGCATGCGAGGTCCGCAGTTGCATCGGCCAGAGCGGCCAGGGCGTCGAGGAGGCCCGCTGCGGCGGCGGCTCGGGCAGCAACTCGAACTGATGGACTTCCGTGCAGCCTTGGCGGTGCGCCGTCCCCAGACAGTCCGAACCGGTATCGCCGCCGCCGATGATCACGACCCGCTTCCCTTTGGCCGTAATCGGCTCCTCGGTCAGCACATCACCCGCGTTGCGCTTGTTCTGCTGCGTGAGGTATTCCATCGCGAGGTGGATGCCTTTGAGTTCTCGACCCGGCACGGGAAGTTCCCGGGCCTGCTCGGCCCCCAAGGCAAGACAGACCGCGTCGTACTGGTGCCGCAACGCCTCGGCATCCACGTCGATGCCCACGTGGACCCCGGCCTTGAACTCCACGCCTTCCGCCCGCATCTGATCGAGGCGCCGGTCCAGCACCCACTTTTCCATCTTGAAGTCGGGAATCCCATAGCGCAGCAACCCGCCGATCCGGTCGGCCTTCTCGTAGACCGTCACCTGATGGCCGGCGCGCGCGAGTTGCTGCGCGCAAGCAAGGCCGGCGGGGCCGGACCCGATGACCGCGACCGTCTTTCCGGTACGCTTCACGGGCAGAACCGGTTGCACCCACCCTTCGTCGAACCCGCGATCGATGATGTTCCATTCGATCACGCGGATCGACACCGGATCGCTGTTGATGCCGAGCACGCAGGCCGATTCACACGGAGCCGGGCACAACCGGCCGGTAAACTCCGGGAAGTTATTGGTCGTATGCAGCGCCTTCAAGGCATCCTGCCACCGCCCTCGGTGAACGAGATCGTTCCACTCGGGGATGAGATTGACGACCGGGCAGCCGTTGCTGCTCTGACAGAAGGGAACGCCGCAATCCATGCACCGCGCGCCTTGGAGCTTGAGCTTCTCCTCGGGGAACGGCTCATAGAACTCCTTCCAGTCCAGCACCCGCAACTCCACCGGCCGGCGCACCGGACCTTCACGGGAGTATTTCAAAAAGCCCTTCGGATCAGCCATGCGCCACCATGTCCTTGTGCGCCTGCTCCCGCAGGGCCGCGGCCTTTCGCTCCGCCATCACCCGTTTGTAGTCGATCGGCATGATCTTCACGAACTTTGGCAGCAGGGTCCTCCATGAATCGAGAATCACCTTCGCCTTTCGGCTCCCGGTGTACTTGAGATGTCCCTCGATCATCGACCGCAGCATCACTTGATCCTCGCGCGCATGGACCGATTCCAACTCAACCATGCCCATGTTGCACCGCTGTTCGAACTTCCCGTCCTCGTTGAAGACGTAGGCGATCCCGCCCGACATCCCGGCGGCGAAATTGCGGCCGGTTCGGCCGAGCACGACGACGATGCCGCCGGTCATGTATTCGCAGCCGTGATCCCCCGTGCCTTCGATGACGGCCCGCACGCCGCTGTTTCGCACGGCAAAACGCTCGCCGGCCGCGCCGTAGAAATAGCACTCGCCGGAGGTCGCGCCGTACAACGACGTGTTGCCGATCAGGATCGTCTCCTCGGGCACGAACAGCGCGTCCTTGGGCGGAACGACGATGATCTTGCCGCCCGACAATCCCTTGCCGAGATAGTCGTTGGATTCGCCTTCCAATATCAACGTCACGCCTTTGGAGAGGAAGGCGCCGAACGATTGACCCGCGGAGCCCGTGAAGCGGATCGTGATCGTATCGTCGGGAAGCCCCTCCAAACCGTACCTCTTGGCGATGCGGCTGGACAGCATGGTGCCGACGGCTCGGTTGGTATTGCGAATCGGCAAGTCGAGCGAGACCTTTTCCTGACGCTCAAGGGCCGGTCGGCACAGCTCGATGAGTTGATTGTCCAGCACGTGCGCGAGTCCATGGTCCTGCTTCTGACTGCAGTGCGTCGCCACGTTCGCGCTCACCTGCGGCATGTGGAGCAAGGGCGAGAGATCCAAGCCTTTGGCCTTCCAGTGATCCACGGCCTTCTGCACCTTGAGCTTATCCACTCGCCCGATCATCTCATCCATCTTGCGGAAGCCGAGTTTCGCCATCAGCTGGCGGACTTCCTCAGCCACGAAGAAGAAATAATTGACCACGTGCTCCGGTTGCCCCGTGAACTTCTTGCGGAGGACCGGATCTTGGGTCGCGATCCCGACCGGACACGTGTTGAGGTGGCACTTGCGCATCATGATGCAGCCTTCAACGATGAGCGGGGCCGTGGAGAAGCCGAACTCCTCGGCGCCCAATAAGGCCGCGATCGCGACGTCCCGGCCGGTCTTCATCTGACCGTCGGTCTCGACTTTGATGCGCCCGCGCAGATCATTCAGAACGAGGGTTTGATGCGTCTCGGCCAAACCCAACTCCCACGGAATGCCGGCATACTTGATCGATGAGAGCGGCGAGGCGCCCGTCCCGCCCGAATCTCCGCTGATCAGTACCTTGTCCGCGTGCGCCTTCGCCACACCGGCGGCGACCGTGCCCACGCCGACTTCGGCCACCAGCTTCACGGAGATGTCGGCTTCGGGGTTTGAGTTCTTGAGGTCGAAGATCAACTGCGCGAGGTCTTCGATCGAATAGATGTCATGGTGGGGCGGCGGTGAGATGAGCTGCACGCCCGGTGTCGCATACCGGAGCCGCGCAATCACCTCATCAACTTTGTGTCCGGGCAATTGGCCGCCCTCCCCAGGCTTGGCGCCCTGTGCCATCTTGATCTGCAACTCCCTCGCGTTGACGAGATAGTGTGTGGTGACGCCGAAGCGGGCGGAGGCGACCTGCTTAATATAGGAGTTCTTGGAGTCGCCGTTCGACAACGGTTGGAAACGCTCCGGATCCTCGCCGCCTTCCCCCGTGTTGCTCTTCGCGCCGATCCGGTTCATGGCGATCGCCAGCGTCTCGTGCGCCTCCTTGCTGATCGCGCCGAACGACATCGCCCCGGTCGTGAAGCGCTTGACGATCTCCTTGGCCGGCTCGACTTCCTCGAGCGGAATCGGCGCTTCGGCGAATTGAAAGTCCAAGAGGCCGCGGAGATTCGACCGCCGTCGGCTCTCGTCATTCACGAGTGTCGAGAACTCCCTGAACGTCTTCGGATCGTTGTTCCGCGTCGCATGCTGAAGCTTGTAGATGGTCTCCGGGTTCCAATTGTGGTGTTCGCCCTGGACGCGATAGTGGACCTCACCGCCAAAGTCGAGCTGACGGATGGGGGCCGGCTCGTAGGCGAGGGCGTGCCGCCGCAACGTTTCTTCGCCGATTTCCCGGATCCCGATCCCTTCGATGCGAGACGGCGTGCCGGTGAAGTACCGGTCGATCAGGCCATGATTGAGGCCGATCGCCTCGAAGATCTGCGCGCCACAGTACGACTGTACGGTCGAGATGCCCATCTTCGAGAAGATCTTGAGCAGACCCTTGTTGATGGCCTTGATGAACTTCACCTCGGCCGTCGCCGCATCGACGCCCTCCGGCAGATAGCCGTCCCGTTCCATGTCGACCAGAGTCTCGAACACCAGATACGGGTTCACCGTCCCCGCACCGTAGCCGATCAAGCATGCGAAGTGATGCACGTCGCGCGGCTCGCCGGTCTCAACGATCAACCCCACTTCCGTCCGCGTGCACTCGCGGACCAGGTGATGGTGCACCGAGGAGATGCCCAGCAGGCTCGGGATCGGCGCCCACTCCTGATCGACCCCCCGATCGCTTAGGATCAAAAACTTGTACCCTTCCTTGATCGCCTGCGAGGCGTCCCGGCAGAGCTGATCGACGGCGGCCGCCAATCCGTCGGGCCCATCGGCTACCCGGAACAGCATCCGGAGCGTCTTGCTCTTGAAATGCGGATCGGCGATCTCGCGAATCTTTTCCAAATCCGAGTTCGTCAGGATCGGCTGCTTCACTCGGATGCGCCGCGCGGCTTCCGGCATCTCATCCATCAGATTGGGTTTCGGTCCGATGTTCGTGGCGAGCGACATGACCAACTCTTCGCGGATCGGATCGATGGGCGGGTTCGTGACCTGCGCGAAGAGCTGTTTGAAGTACTTGAACAAGAGCTGCGGGCGCTCCGAGAGCACGGCGAGCGGCGTATCGGTGCCCATCGAGGAGACCGGCTCCTCCCCCGTCACGACCATCGGCGTGATCACCATCTTCAGCTCCTCGACCGTGTAGCCGAAGACCTGTTGCCGTTGGCGGATCGTCGGGTGGTCGGGCTGCTGGACGTTCAGCGGCTCGGGCAGCTCATCGAGCGAAATCTTGTATTGTTTCACCCACGCCTGATAGGGCTTGCGGCTCACGATGTCGGCCTTGATTTCCTCATCGTCGATGATGCGGCCTTGCACCGTATCGACGAGGAACATGCGGCCGGGCTGCAGGCGGCCTTTCTGCCGGATGTTCTTGACCTCGGTGGGCAGCACGCCGGCTTCCGACGCGAGCACGACGAGATCGTCCGTCGTCACCTGATAGCGACAGGGCCGGAGACCGTTGCGATCAAGCGTCGCCCCGATCAGCTTCCCGTCGGTGAAGCACACCGCCGCCGGGCCGTCCCACGGCTCCATCATCGCGGCGTGATATTCGTAGAAGCCGCGGCGGTCCAGATCCATCTGGGGGTTGCCGACCCACGGCTCCGGAATCAGCATCATCATAGCGTGCGGCAACGAGCGCCCGCCCATCACGAGGAATTCGAGCGCATTGTCGAGACACGCCGAGTCGCTTTGCTGATCGTAGACGATCGGAAAGAGCTTCGGCATGTCATCGCCCAAGAGCTCGCTATGGAGCCGCCCCTGGCGGGCGCGCATCCAATTCACGTTACCCTTGAGCGTATTGATCTCGCCGTTGTGGCAGATGAACCGGTACGGATGAGCGAGCGGCCAGGTTGGAAACGTGTTCGTGCTGAACCGGGAGTGGACGAGGGCCAAGGCGCTCGTCACGCTGCTCTCCGCGAGGTCGCGGTAGTAGGCGGTCATCTGATGCGGCAGCAGGAGCCCTTTGTAGACGATCGTGTTCGACGAGAGGCTTGGGATGTAAACATAGTCGCGGCCGGGAAGTGTGGACTCGCGAATCGTTTTTTCCGCCACCTTCCGGACGACGTACAGCTTGCGCTCGAAGGCATCCGAGCTGTAGCGATCGCGCGCGATGAACAGTTGGCGGATGACGGGCTCGGTACGTCGCGCTTGCACGCCGATCGCGTCGCTATTGACCGGGACATCACGCCAGCCGATCAGCCGTAACCTTTCATTGGCCACAACCTGCTCGAACGCCGTCTCGCAGGCCTTCCGTTGATCGCGATCGCGCGGCAGGAACACCATGCCGACCCCATAGCCGCCGGCGCCAGGTAATTGCAGACCGGCCTCGCGTCCCGCGTCTTTGAGAAAGTCATGGGGGACCTGGAAGAGGATGCCGGCCCCGTCACCGGTGCATGGGTCGCACCCCTGCGCGCCCCGGTGGAAGAGATTCTCGAGGACTTGCAGACCCTGACGGACGATCGCGTGGGATTTTCGGCCTTTGATATCCGCCACGAAGCCGATGCCGCACGCATCTTTTTCAAATTGCGGGTCGTAGAGTCCTTGCTTCTTGGGGAAACCAGGGTCGTTCATCGTGTATCCTGTCTCGTGATCGTGGGTCGGGCTGTCCGCTGAAACAAAACTGAAGGGAGCTTCCCATAGCGGGAAGCCGCTCGGTGTTTCGCGCTCAGATAAATGAATCGTCACGATACTGGATCGCCTATTGCAGTGTCAAGAATCGCGGCCGCGTAGGGCCGTGTTGCTTGACTTTGAACCCGCCCGCTGACTACTATCGCCGCATGCCCGAAGGCCCCGCGATCTCTTCGATGAACACGATGGCCGATGTGTGGGAGGCCTATCGAAGCGAGCTCGAAGGGGTCGAAGAACACGTCAGTAAAAACCTCGACTCCTCCGTCACCCTCGTCAACACGGTCGCCGCCCATATCCTGAACAGCGGCGGAAAGCGCATCCGCCCCTTGCTGCTCGTCCTCTCCGCCCGACTCTGCGGCTATACCGGGACCGACGTCTTCGATTTGGGGAGTCTCGTCGAGTTTATTCACACCGCCACGCTGCTCCATGACGACGTCGTGGACGAAGCCGATCTGCGTCGGGGACGCCAGACGGCACGCAAGGTGTGGGGCAACCAGGTCAGCATTCTGGTTGGAGATTATCTCTACTCCAAAGCCATTTGCCATATCGTCGGGTTCCGGAATCAGGGCATCAACGAGGTGCTGTCCGAGGCCTGCCGCAAGATGGCGGAAGGCGAAGTGCTGCAGCTCTACTACAACGGCAACCCGCTCATCACCGAATCCGAGTACCTTCGCATCGTCGAGAACAAGACGGCGGGGTTGATCGCCGCCTCGTGCGCCATCGGCGCGATCGCGGGCAACGCCGATGTGGACAAACAGGCCGCACTCTTTCGCTTCGGACAGCGGATCGGCATCGCGTTTCAAGTCGCGGACGATACGCTCGACTACGCGGCCAACGGCGATCGGTTGGGAAAAAGCCTCGGCCAGGATCTCCGCCAGGGCAAGACCACGCTTCCCTTGCTGCATCTGCTCCAGCACTGCGGCGAGGCCGACCGGCAAATGATCAAGGATCGGATGGAGACCCGGACGCTGAGCGACGCCGACCTCCGGCGGATCATCGCGTTGATGGAGGAGTACGGATCGATCGCCTATGCGCTCGAGCGCGCGAGAAAATTCGTGATCGCGGCCAACCTGGATTTGGCGTCGTTCGAAGAGTCCTGCCCCAGACGAGCCCTGTCGATAGTCGCCGATTATATGGTCAATCGCGATCGCTAGTCAGGCGGTTGAAACAAGCCCCCAACTTCGTTGTCGGCTCGAAAAAATCCTCAACGTACCCCGGAGGGTACGCCTCCGGTTTTTTCTCGCCTGCCGCCTCGTTGGAGACTTGTTTGAGCCGCCTGGGTATCAGTATGCCTCGGTCGCCGCGCTCCCTGCGACCTTGACGGGAAGGGCGCGTCTCGGCGCGCCGGGGCGGGCAGGTGGAAAAGCAGGCTTTTTGAGCAGCCTGTAGGGTCAGAGCAAGACTCGCCCCTGATGAAAAGCGAGACTTGTTTGAACCGCCTGGGTATCAGTACGCCTCGGTCGCCGCGCTCCCTTGAAATCAGTGGTCGGCGTGGGCGGGTAAACACATAGCGGCCTTTTTGAGCAGCCAGTAGGGCAGTGATCAGGAGGCGATGGCCGGCTCCCAGTTGTCGGAAAAAAAGACGTTTCCACGGCTAGACTTCTATACCTAGGATTACTTATCATAGAGGGCACATGGCGAACGTGATTCCGTTTCGAGGAGTCCTGTACAATCCGGCGGTGGTGAAGGACATCGCGAAGGTGGTGGCTCCGCCCTATGACATCATCGATGCGGCCTACCAGCGGGTGCTGCACGACCGTCATCCGAATAACGTCATCCGGCTGGAGCTCGGGCTGGATCACCCCGACGATGGCCCGACGAACAACCGCTACACGCGAGCTGCGCAATCGATGAAGGAATGGCTCGCCACGGGCGCGTTGCGACGCGACAGCGCCCCGTCGATCTATCTCTACATGATCGACTACCGAACGCCGTCGGGTGACGCGGCGCCGCGCGTGCTCAAGGGCTTTCTGTCCACGGTCGAGTTGGAGGAGTTCGGCACCGGGAAGATCTTCCCGCACGAGAATACGAGGTCGGCGGCGAAGGCGGATCGGCTGAATCTGCTCGAAGCTTGCCGGGCCAATTTCAGCCCGATTTTTTCGCTGTATTCCGATCCCGAGGGATCCGTGTTGCGGCGGCTCGAGCAAGCAGTCGATCTCGACACACCACGCATCGAGTTCCATGATGATACCGGGTGTCGGCAACGGCTGTGGAGCATCAGCGACCCTGCGGTCCTCGGCGCCGTGGCTGATTTGATGAAAGCGAAGCCCTTGTTTATCGCAGACGGCCACCATCGGTACGAGACCTCGCTGAAATACCGCGCGTTGCGTCGCCAGCAAGCGGGGGCGTCAGGAGCGTCCGGACGTCAGCCGTATGATGCCGTCCTCATGCTGTTTGCCGGGCTGGAAGACCCCGGCCTTACCGTTCTGCCGACCCATCGAGTGCTGATGAACCGGCTGCCGGAGCGGGACGACATCAAGAGCCGTCTCGACAAAGCCTTCGTGATCCACGAAATTCCCTTCGACGGGAAACCGGAGTCGCAGGCGCGAAAAGAGTTTCTGACACGCTTGCGAGACCTGGGTCGGACCGTAACGGTGTTTGGACTCGCGCTCAAGGGCGCGCGGGGATACCACCTCCTCGAACTACGTCCGGCTCGGCGCCCACCCGCTCAAGCAGCCGAGCGAGACAAGTTGGACGTGTCGATCCTGCAGCAGGAGGTGGTCGGCCTCTTGGCGCCGACTCAGTCGGATCAGGAAGCCATCGTCTACACCAAAGATGACGATGAAGCCTTGGACTTGGTGCGCGACGGCCGCGCGCCCGCCGCGCTCCTGCTCAATGCGACAAAGGTCGGCGAGGTCCGGGCCGTTGCCGCGTCGGGCGGCCGCATGCCGCACAAGTCGACCTATTTTTTCCCCAAGCCGCTCACCGGCTTGGTGATGAACGTGATGGAAGAGTGAGTATTGCGCCCAGCCGTGACTCGGAAGCCGACGCACATACCGTGCTCAGGGACTTCAGTATCCCAACGATGACCGGACATAACAGCGTCAAGTTTTTGGTGCCTCATGAAAGCCAAACTCCTCGTCGTCGATGACGACCCTGACATTCTCACCGTGCTCAAAGACCGGCTCGAATCGCTTGGCTATGACACGTTGACGGCCAACGACGGCAGTCAGGCGCTCGAGGTGATCGAGCGCGAGACGCCCAACCTGATGCTGCTGGACTTGGAGATGCCGAAGCTCAACGGGCTCGAACTGCTCCACCGACTCTCGCAAGGCAAGCAGCGGGGCCGCGACGGGTTCGATGTCCCCGTCATCGTGATGACGGCGCACGGAACGATCAGGAAAGCCGTCGAGGCGATGAAAGAAGGTGCGTTCGACTTTCTCACCAAACCGATTGAGCTCGATCACTTAATCATTACCGTGCGGAAGGCCTTGGAGCGCGAGTCCCTGCAGCGCCAGGTCGAGGTCCTCCGGAGCGAGGTGGAAACCAAATATGGCACGATCATCGGCACCAGCCCGAAGACCAAGGCGATGATCGAATTGGCGCAACGAGCTGCCAATTCGGATGCCAGCGTGCTCCTGCTCGGCGAGAGCGGCACCGGCAAGGAATTGTTCGCGCGCTCGATCCACCAATGGAGTCCCCGACGACAGTCGCCGTTCGTGGTGATCAACTGCGTCGCGCTGACGGAGTCGCTGCTCGAGAACGAACTGTTCGGCCACGAGAAAGGCTCCTTCACCGGCGCCGACCGGATGGAGAAGGGCAAGCTCGAGATCGCCGACGGCGGCACGGTGTTCTTGGATGAGATCGGCGACATGCCGATGGGTCTTCAAGCCAAGTTGCTGCGCGTGCTCCAGGACCATGAGTTCACGCGCGTTGGCGGGACGCGCCTGGTGCGCGTGAATATCCGAGTCATCGCGGCCACCAACAAGGATCTCCGGCAAGCAGTGAAAACGGGAGCGTTCCGCGAGGATCTCTTTTTCCGTCTGAACGTCGTCACGCTCACGCTTCCGCCCCTGCGCGAGCGCCCCGAAGACATTCAGCAACTGGCCGAGTTTTTCTTGAAGCGCCATGCGGCCGACGCCAAACGGCCGAACATGAAGCTGAGCGCCGATGCGATGGCCATTCTCACCCGGTATCCCTGGCCGGGCAACATCCGTGAGATCGACAACATCATTGCCCGGGCAGTGATCCTCAGCCCGACGGATGAGATCGAACCAGACCAGCTTCCGCTGTTTGGCCAAGACACCGGCGCCGACCGCGGAACCGGGTACGATCACTTGCCGTACCATGAATCGATGGAAGAGCACAGCCGCGCCATCATCCTCCGCGCGCTGAAATGCGCGAACGGCAGCCAAACGAAGGCCGCCGATCAGCTCAAACTCCAACGCACCTACCTCGCCCGCCTCATCCGCCAAAAGAACATTTCGCTTGATTCATTGAAGAGCTAGGGTGCAGGGGATAAGGAGATGGCGGGGATGGGAAAGACCTCGGCTCCCTATTTCTCACCCTTGACTCGCCTGATAAGATGGACCAAGGGGCGAGTGGGTCCCGTTATCTCCCTTTACTCCCTTACCTCTTAGTTTTGGGTCGCCATGGCGATTGATCCCGTTTGCGGAATGACGGTTGATGAAGATCGTGCGCCGGCGAAGTCCGAGTACAACGGGCGCACATACTATTTCTGTGCACCCGGCTGTAAACGCGCCTTCGACGCGAATCCTGAAAAGATTCTCACAGAGGGACCGAAAGGTATGCCGGCCCGTGCGGCACAACCCGTTCAAATGGTCTCGCTCGGCTCTCTTAAACAGCCGCGAATGGCCGCTCTCGAATCGGGGCGCCCGGCAGCAGCGCTCGATGAGACAGGAGCGGTTGCCACCGAACCTCCACCTTCGCCACAGTCGGATCGAGATGTGGCCTCAATGACAGTGCCGGTCGAAGGCATGTCGTGCGCGTCCTGCGTGGCCCGCATTGAGGGCGGGCTGCGCGAACTGCCGGGCGTGGTGAACGCATCGGTAAATCTCGCGACCGAGCACGCCCGAGTCGAATATCAACCGGCCAGGACAAACCCAGCCGCGATCGCCGAAACCATCCGGTCTCTCGGCTACACCCCGGTGCTCGGACAGTCAGAAGTGGCGACACGCGCCGAGCCGGAAGCGCCCGATCGCGAACTGGGACGGCGCTTTGCGGTCGCCCTGCTGCTGACGATCCCCGTGATGATCCTTGGGATGGGAGACCATCTCGGGTTGCCCATGTCGCAAGCCGCCTCGTTTTGGGCCCAACTGCTCCTTGCCACGCCGATCCAGTTCTGGGCGGGCTGGCGATTCTACCGGGGCGCGTTTGCGGTGGCTCGTCACGGTGCGAGCGACATGAACACGCTGATCGCGGTCGGGACGTCGGCCGCGTATTTCTACAGCGTGGCTGTGACCGTCGCTCCACAGTTCTTTGCCGAGCACGGCATCCCACCCGCGGTCTACTTCGACACGTCGGCCACGATCGTCACGCTGATCCTGCTCGGTCGCCTGTTGGAGGCCCGCGCGAAAGGCCGAGCGTCCGCGGCGATTCGGAAACTGGCCGGTCTTCAGCTAAAGGAGGCCCGCGTCATCCGGGGCGGGCGCGAATCCGATGTCCCGATCGCCGATGTGGTACTCGGCGACCTCGTCCTCGTCCGCCCCGGCGAAGCCGTTCCCGTCGACGGTGTGATTTTGTCCGGCACCTCAACCGTCGATGAATCCGTGCTGACGGGAGAAAGCCTGCCGGTCGAGAAAAAGCCCGGCGATCGCGTCATCGGCGCGACGCTCAATGAGGTCGGCAGCCTCAAGATTCAGGCGACGACAGTGGGCAAGGACAGCGTGCTCGCACGCATCATGCGGATCGTCGAGGACGCGCAAGCGGCCAAGCCCCCGATCGCGCAGTTGGCCGACCGGGTCGCCTCGGTGTTCGTTCCGGCGGTTCTCGGCGTCGCCACGCTGACCTTCGTCTTGTGGCTCCTCTTTGGGCCCGCGCCGGCCTTGCCTCATGCGCTGATCAATTTTGTGGCGGTGCTCATCATTGCGTGTCCGTGCGCGCTGGGCCTCGCGACGCCGACCTCGATCATGGTGGGGATCGGCAAAGGCGCCGAGCATGGGATTCTCATTCGCCGCGGGGCGGCATTGGAGCGGTCACGCGATCTCACCACCGTCGTGTTCGACAAGACCGGCACCCTGACGCAGGGCCGGCTGTCCGTCGAAGCCGTGGTGTCGCTGTCACCCCAATGGCCCGAGGACGACGTGCTCCGCGTGGCGGCGAGCCTGGAGCGTGGGTCGGAGCATCCGATCGGCAAAGCTATTGTGCGAGAGGCCGAGCGGCGCGGCCTGAAACTCGAAGACGTCCACGACTTCGCTGCCGTACCGGGACATGGCGTGCGCGCGTCGTGGCGCGATGTTTCCTTAGTGTTGGGCAATCTGCGGTTGCTGGAAGTGGACGGCATCGCCATGACTCCACAAGCGCAGGCGCGCGTCGCGGAATTATCCGGTCGGGGCTTGACGTCCATATACCTGGCGTCACGAGGTCGGCAGCAGGATGAGACGGCCGAGGTCATCGGGATCATCGCCGTCAGCGACACCATCAAAGACCATGCGCGAGACGCCGTGGAGGCGCTTCACCAACTGGGCCTTACCGTGATCTTGCTCACCGGCGACAATCGGCGCACGGCCGAAGCCATCGGCCGGCAAGCGGGCGTCGATCGTGTGCTCGCGGAGGTGCTCCCGGAGCAGAAGGCGCGCGAGATCAAGAAACTCCAGGAACAGGGCCAAGTGGTTGCGATGGTGGGGGACGGTATCAATGACGCGCCGGCCCTCGCCCAAGCCGACGTCGGGATCGCAATCGGCACAGGCACCGACGTCGCCATGGAAGCGGCCGACGTGACCCTGATCAGCGGCGACCTGCGCGGCGTCGTGACGGCCATCGCGCTGTCACGCGCGACGACGCGTAACATCAAACAAAATCTGTTTGCCGCGTTCCTCTATAACGTCCTGCTCATCCCGGCCGCGGCGCTCGGCCTGCTCAACCCCATGTGGGCCGCGGCGGCGATGGCGCTGTCCTCCGTGAGCGTCGTCGGCAATGCGCTCCGCCTGCGTCGGTTCACGCCGCTCAGACACCCCTGACCCGCGCGCTCGTTCTTGTTTTTTCCGGTCCTCGTCCCTACACTGCCGCTGCGTCTCGCCGAAAGGAGGACGGATGAAGATCGTGCTGGGTCTCGTGCTGTTCCTGATTCTGCTCGCTCTCGCGCTCCTCTCGCTCCCGTTCCTCATTGATCTCAACAAATATCAGGACCGGTACCGGCCGCTGATCGAAGATGCGCTCAATCGGAAGATCACGCTCGAAGACGTCCGGCTGACCATCATTCCGCGCCTCGGCGTGCGGATCGCCGGCTTCACGGTACTCGAGGATCCCGCGTTCGGGACGGGGCCCTTCGCCTCGTTGGCGTCACTCGATATTGGAATCAAGCTCGTTCCGCTGTTGAGTGGCCGCGTCGAAATCGAAGAGATCGCGCTGAAACAGCCGGCGATTACCGTGCTGAAGAATCAGCACGGGGTGATGAACGTGTCGACGCTTGGGAAACAAGGGCCGGCGTCGCCATCGGCGGAGAAAGAAGCCCCGCTGCCGGCTCCCGAGGGGCCGCTGCGCGTGCTCGCCATGCTGGCGGTCGATCAGGTCGGCGTGGCGAACGGCGCCTTGACCTTCACGGATCGCTCACAGACGAAGACCGCCGAATACCGGCTCGAGGATTTGAATGTGTCCATGGAATCCGTCCGGCTCGGCCGCATGGCGCGCGTGCATCTTGCCGCCACGCTCCAGCCGTTCCAGTTGCCGATCACCATCGAGGGGACGCTCGGGCCGCTCGCCGAGTCCCTGGACTTCAAGTCCATCGACCTTCAGATCGCGGCAGGAAAAGCGCACGCGTCCGTCACCGGTAGTGCGGTCGCCGGCCACGCCGCGGTCACGATCGCGTCACCACTGATCAACACAGCGGACCTCCCGCTCGCCTTGCCGCTGACGAAGCCGGTCCAGGTGAAAGATCTGCGGATCCAAGCGGAAGCGGATTACCCGACCAAACTGAACACACCGCCATTGGAGTCCGCAACGATCAAGAGCGCCACGCTGGCCGTCGTGATGGGACAGTCGGTGATCAACGTCGCCGGGGCCCTCGTCAATGGTGAAGCCACTGTCACGGCCACGTCACCTGTGATCCACTCGTCCGATCTCCCCGTCACCCTCCCGCTGAAGCAATCCATCGAGGTCACCGATCTCAAGCTCGGGGCTCATCTGAAGGGCCAGCGCGCCACCGTGGATTCATTGAAGCTGTCGCTCTTAGGCGGTCACATGGCCTCGCAAGGCGGCCTGACGCTCGGCTCGGCGCAGCCATTGTTCGATAGTCACGTGCTCGTGCAAGGCGTCCAGTTGGGTTCGCTTCTCGCTGCGATGACGGATAAGGTGAACGTCAGCGGAGTTGCGCAAGCCGATCTCACCCTGCAGGGCCAGGGTTTCTCGCGCCCCGCGCTCACGTCCGACCTGCGTGGGACCGGATCCTTTACCGTCAAGGACGGGACGATCGAAGGCATCAATGTGCTGCAAGAGGCGATGACCTTGTTGAAGGCCGTCGGCGTGAAGGTGTCGACGCAACCTGCCACGGTATTTTCGTCCGTCGACGGAGCCTTCGGCGTCAAGAACGGGGTGATCCATGTGGATCGTCTCTTGATCGATAGCCGGGACTTTCACGGTACGGCGACGGGCACGGTCACCTTCGACCAAGCGTTGAACCTGAAGGCGAACCTGACTCTGTCGGAAGAGCTGAGTAGGCAGATTGCGGCCACCGCGCCGGCCGTGCGCCTGGCGATGAACGGAAGCAGGCTGACGGTCCCGCTCGTGATCACCGGCACGACGCAGGCGCCTGTCTATCGGCTGGACTCGAAAGCGCTCACCGGAAAGGTCGAGCAGCGCGTCAAGGAACAGGTCAAAGAGACGGTGGACGATCTGCTGAAGGGGAAGAAAGTCGATCTCGATAAAGGCCTGAAGCGGCTCTTTGGCCAGTAGTTTTTGGCGCGACAGGAACCGCGGGTGGATAACCCAGCCGGCCGTGGCGCGCCAGATACCGACGTCTTGGCGCGACAGGGACCATCGGTCGATCACCCTGCCGGCCGTGACGCGCCAGAGTTTCCGACCGTCAATGGCGATCGAACGCCGGAAGCGGTGTCGCTTCGCGACGCCTCTATTTGATGTCGCCTCCGGGCGACACCGTTCCCGGTGATCAAATGCAATGACCGGTTGGAAACTCTGACGCGCCATTGCCCGTCGGTGGTTCATCCGATGGGTCCTGTCGCGTCAAGTACCTGCGTCAAGTACAACGACGATCGCTTCATCGGGCAGCAAGGTGATGTGCGACGGGTCGAAGCGTTTCTGAGTCGAGTCGAGAGACGTCGTGAGGAGAACCTCACCGCCTGCTGTAACGCCCGGCAGCGAGAATGCCTGGCGGGCGGCGGTGAAATTAATCGCGACGAGCATGTGGGCCGCCGGCGGGCCGTCGTGCTCACGGAGATAGACCAGGCAGGACAGTGGCGCGCCTTCCACTTCGCGATACCGGCCGGCACGCAACGCCGGCGAGGCTTTCCGCAATGCGATGAGTCTCCGGTAGAGGGAGAGAAGCGATGTCGGGTCGCCGGACTCGACCGCGACGTTCACAGACGGAGAGTCGGGTGAGATGGGCAACCAGGGCGTGCCGGACGTGAACCCCGCGTGGCGCGTACCGTCCCATTGCATCGGCGTGCGCGCCGGATCGCGCCCCGATTGCAGCAGCCAGTAGCGTTTGGTGTAAGGATCGCGCAGGTCGCGGTAGCGGAGCTTGACGTCGCGCATCCCGATCTCCTCGCCGTAATAGAGAAACGGCGTGCCCCGCAAGGTCAACAGCAGGACGGCCGCCGCGCGTGCGCGCCGAGCGGCGGTGGCCGAATCGACCGCCCGGCCATAACGCGTGTAGTGCCGGCTCTGATCGTGATTGCTCAAGACCTGCGTGGGCCATCCCCCCGGCGGGATCGCGCCATCCCACTCTCGGATGATCCGCCGGAATCGCTCGGGGTCCCAGGCGGATTTCAGCAGCCGAAAGTTGAAGACCATGTGCAGCTCATCGCTGCCGTTGCCGTAAAAGGTCGCCGGCCCTCCACGCGTGTCCGAAGACGCCTCGCCGACCATCACCGCATCCGGGTACGCATCGGTCCATGTGCGAAGCAGTTTCAAGACGTCGTGCACAAACGGCTGATCGCGGTTGTAGTGATGCAGTTGGCGTAAATAGGACCGGAGCGCGCCATAGCGGCGCGGGTTGTTCGGCCAGTTCTGATCTTTGCCGATCCAGTTGATCGCATCCAAGCGAAAGCCCGCCACCCCGCGATCCAGCCAGAACCGCATCACGTCATGCATTGCGGCCTGGACGCCGGGATGGGTCCAATTCAAATCGGGCTGCTCGGTGAGAAACGAGTGCAGATAGTACTGCTGCGTCGCCGCATCCCACGCCCACGCGGAGCCGCCGAACACCGCCACCCAATTGCTGGGCCGCCGCCCATATGGGCCGGAGTCGGCCCACAGATACCAGCCTCGCTTGGGCGAAGAACGTGAGGCCCGCGATTCGAGGAACCAGGGATGCTGATCGGAGGTGTGATTGAGCACGAGGTCCATCAGAATGCGAACCCCGCGGCGATGGGCCTCTCGCACGAGGTGGTCAAAATCCGCGAGCGTGCCGAACCGAGGGTCTATAGTGCAGTAGTCGGCCACGTCGTAGCCGAAATCTTTCATCGGCGAGGGGTAGATGGGTGAGAGCCAGATCGCATCGACACCGAGCGAATGCGGCGAGCCGTTCAGATAGTCGAGCCGGTTGATGATGCCCGGCAGGTCCCCGATTCCGTCAGCATTGGAGTCCTGAAAGCTCCACGGGTAAATTTGATAGACCACCGCCTCCTGCCACCACGG
Source organism: Nitrospira sp. Vd2 (assembly GCF_979581665.1). Classification (NCBI taxonomy): domain Bacteria; kingdom Pseudomonadati; phylum Nitrospirota; class Nitrospiria; order Nitrospirales; family Nitrospiraceae; genus Nitrospira; species Nitrospira sp. Vd2. The sequence continues at coordinate 23,709 of NZ_CEFZSK010000007.1, forward strand.
TCGGCCGCTCGTACCGGTCATCGCGTGCCCTCCAGTAGACGCTTCAACGCGCGTGCATTTGTCACGGCATACCCCTCCGCATCGTTGTTGAAATAGGCGTAGACGTCGAGGCCGTCATCGAGATACTGAGCAAGTGCCTGCGCTTCCTGAGCCAATTCATCATCGGAGTAGTTGGACGCGAACATCCGGCTGCGGCCATGATAGCGGATGTAGACGAAGTCGGCGGTCACCACGTCCCGACGCCGATACTTCGCGCCATCAGCGATGCACAGCGCCGCGCCGCGGCGGTTCAGCAATCGATACGTCTCGGTGGCGAACCAGGAGTCATGTCGAAACTCGAACACGAGCCGCAGCCTGTCACGGCCACTATGCTTCGTCGCCACGACGTCCCAGGCTTCATCAAGAAAGGCCGACAACCGCTTCAGGTCCTTTCGAAAACTCGGCGGGAACTGTAAGAGGATCGGCCCGAAATGTTCCTTCAGGGCCAGGGCATTGTGAACAAACGTGCGCCATGCTTCATCGACATCGAGCAGGCGTTTGATATGGGTCAGCAGTCGATTCGCTTTGACCGAGAAGAGAAAATCCTCGGGGACCTGTCGGCCCCATTTGTCGAAGGTCTCGGGCCGTGGCACATGGTAGAAGGAGTAGTTGATTTCGGTCGTCGCAAACTCACGGCTATAGAACGCCAAATACTCACGGCTTGCGAGTTCCTCAGGGTAGAACCGACCACGCCAACTCCGATACGTCCATCCCGACGTTCCGATCCACAGCCGTCCCGCCTGGCGCGCAGCCATGCCGTGTCATTGTATCGCTGCTACTGTCGCGCACGAAGGTTGATGACGCCGGCCTCGGCATCCCGTTGGGCGTCGGCGTAGCGCGCCGGCGTGCCGACATCCGACCAGTAGCCGGTCATCTCGTAGCCGAGGACCGTTTCGCCCCGGGTAATCTCCCGAACGTACGCATCGATGATCGACGATTCTTCGCCGGGGGGCACATCACAAAGCAGCCGCGGATGGATCACGTGGACGCCGGCAAACATCCGCCGGTGGATGGGTGTGCCGGTGGAACGGCCGCGACCATTGATCCGAATGATGTGCCCTCGTGCGTCAATTTCCAGCGCGCCCCATCGATCGACCTCCGCATCCTGCCGAACGACCATCGTCGCAAGCGGCCCTTGCTCCCGGTGGAATCGTAGCAGCTCGGTGAGATCCAATTCCACCAACGTGTCACCGTTCAGCACGAGCACGGGCCCGCCTTGCAAAAACCATTCCGCGTGCTTCAGCCCACCGCCGGTTCCCAACAGCGTCGTCTCGTGGGAATACTCGATCCGCATGCCGAGCGCCGAGCCATCGCCTAGTTCTTTCTCGATCAGGTGTCCGAGATGGTGAAGGTTGATGATGACGTCGCGCACGCCGTGATGCCGCAGAAGGAGGAGATTCCAGACGATCAACGGCTGGCCAGCGACACGCAGAAGCGGCTTGGGCGTGGTGTGCGTCAAGGGCCGGAGGCGGGTGCCGAGACCGGCCGCAAGGATCATCGCGCGCATGGGAACCAAACAGACGTTCAAGGTTCGAGGTTCGAAGTTCGAAGATTGAGGAAAGTTGGAGATTCCAAGTTCGAGATTCCCAGAGAGAAACAATAAATCTCTCCCTCAAAACCTTCGCACTTCGAACCTCGAACCTCGAACGGTTTGTTCCTATTGCAGTTCCGGGACATACGGCGTGAGGTGGCGGCGGAGCGTTGCCAGCTCGGGATATTTGGCGAGGTTCCTTTTCACGTAGCCGAGGACACGCGGGATGTCGGCCAGAAATTTGGGATTGTGCTTCACGCGATCGATGTAGACGAATCGGCCGGCGGCCTTGAGATTGCGCTGGATGCTCATGAGATCGAACAGCCGACGAAATTCGTCACGGCTTCCGAATCGAGACCCGGCCGCCGCCATGCCGTCCACATACGCGGCAATCAGCTCCTCGATCAACGACTCGTCCAATGCCATGTACGCATCACGCAGCAGGGAGGCCACATCGTAGACCGCGGGGCCCATCAGCGCGTCTTGAAAATCGATCACCCCGAGGCGGTCGTGATCGACCATCAAGTTTCGTGAGTGATAATCACGATGGGTCAGGACCCGCGGTTGCCCGGCGAGCAGCTCCGCGATTTTTTTGAACTCGGCTTGGATGGACACCGCATCATCCGCGCACATCGGCTTGCCCTGCCTCGCCACGACCCCGTATTCCAAGAAATGCTCGAACTCCCACATGAGCAGCGGGACGTCGAAAGCGCGAGCGAACGCGATACACTTCGGGTTCGCCGGCACGGTTGCCTGTGTGTGGATACGAATTAGCATATCGATGGCGTCGTGGTACAAACGCCGGCTCTGTCCCGGATCTTTCCGGCACGCCTCCGCGAGCGTCACGTCACCGAAATCTTCCAGATAGAGCAAGCCCGCCGCGTGATCGTAGTAGTACAACACCGGGACGGAGACGTCGGCTTTCGCAAGGTGATTCAACACATTAATAAAGGGTAGCTCCCGAATCTCCGTCTTCGCCCCGCTGATGGCTTCTTCGGACTGCTTGAAGGCCTCCGGCGAGGCGAGCTGCATGAGGATCAGCGAGCGTGAGCCGCCATTGAGAATCACCCGGAAATAGCGTCGATTGGACGCATCGCCGGCGAGAGGCACCAGACGGGAGAATTCGGCGTGAAAAGGAATCTTGGCGTGAATGGTCTCGGCGATTAACCCCAAATCGGGCGGCGCCGGTGAAGCAACGGTCATCGGAGACAAATTATAACGAGGAAGGCCTAGGTTGTCACGTCAGCACCTGATCGCTGCCATGATCCAAAAAAAACGGGAGCCGTCCGGCTCCCGTTCAATGAAATGCTGGCGCAACCGTGCTATCGATGTCGCATTACCGTCTATCGAGGCGCCAACGGGCAATGGCAATGGCCGCGAAAGCGGTCCCGAACAAGAGCAGCGAGGACGGCTCGGGGACTGCGGTCGTCGTCGTCAACGTTGCGGTCAACGATTCCAGTGTATTCGTGAACAGCCCTCTGTCCGTGGACCTGGACCCGAACGTCAGCTGGACGTAGAACGGGTTCGAGACGATGGATCGGACATCGGAGAAGGTGATGTTCTGCGACGTCGAGTTCCCGCTGACGGTAAAGGCAAAGGGCGAGGAGGCCGAATCGCTTAACGCATCGACATCGGCCAGCAACGTGCCGGTCGAGGAGAAGAATTTCACCGTTTCAAAAAAGCCCGCCGGATCGTTTCCCCCGATCAGGTCCAGATCGGTGAACGTGAAGGACAGGACGGCCAACGCCAGCGGGGGTGCGGCAACGGGAGAGAACCGGAGATACATGGTCAACGCATTGTTATTCGTGAAGGGGGCGAAGACGGAATCGGCGAACGTCCCCGACTTCCCGCCCGGGTGATTGGTAACACCATAGATGCCGTTATCGGCGGAATTGAGCGGGATGTAGAAGCCGATTTGCCCGGTGCTGCTGTTGTAGCACGCGCCGGATCCGCAATTCGGCACTGCTTGAGTATTGGCGCCTGCTCCGGTGAGGGCCTGAACCGGCTGACCAAAGGAAGAGATGGCGTGTGCTTCAGTGGCTGCGGAAAGCATAAGAACGACGAGCAGCAGCCGTGTGATGACGTACATTATGGGTTTCCTCCTCATAAATGGACCAAACATCGCCAACCATCGACGCTCGATATACTTCTTGATACTTAAGCAATAGCTGTTCCATTACTAGTGTTTTATAACTAGCTTGGATTTCGCGATGGTGAAGTGCCGAGGCGCGGAGCGTTCGCGGCGGACGCTGTAGAAGCGTCAACTTCCTTTACAGTGACCAGATGGGAAGCTGAGCGAGAAATACCACTTGGAGTGCAATGCGTTAGGGAACAGGCATGACGCGAACTTCGGAAGGCTGTCGGATTGTTTTACAAGCGAGGCGGAACAGTCGACTAGATTACACCCGATCTGTGATTCACCTCCTCCCAAACAATCGGCGATTGGGCTGCATTCCGAATGTCGATCGTCATATCAGCGCATGGGTTCGGTTGCCCACCATCTTCCCGTTGTCACGTTAAGGGAGAAACGCTATTCTTCCAGTCCAATCGACATCTCAAAACATGTGTCACGACCCTCGTAGTTTCGTTTGAGGCGCATTGAAGGAATTGTTCATGAGTCCTGAAACCCATTCTCAGCTCGCCGACTTCATTTGGAAAATTTGTAATTTGTTGCGTGGGCCTTACAAACGGAATGAGTACCGCAAGGTTATCCTGCCGCTCACCGTGCTCCGCCGCTTCGATTGCCTGTTGGCTCCAACTAAGGCAAAGGTCCTTCAGCAGCACGCCGCGATGAAGACCAAACCGGAGAACGTCGTTCGACGCCTGCTTCAGAAGATTACGGGTCGGCCGTTCTATAACCTCTCGAAGCTCGATTTCGGCAAGCTGCTCGATGATCCCAATCAGCTCGCGCCAAACCTCAACAGCTATATCAACGGGTTCTCACCGAACGTTCGTGCCATTATGGAGCGCTTCGCGTTCGATCAGCAGATCGCCCGTATGGCGGAGAAAAATCTTCTCTACGAGGTCATCAAGGCATTCCGCAACGTCGATCTCTCCCCCGACCGCGTGGACAACGTACAGATGGGCTATGTCTTCGAGGAACTGATCCGGATCGGGGCGGAACAATCGAACGAGGAAGCGGGAGAGCACTTCACGCCGCGCGAAGTCATCAAGCTGATGGTCAACCTGCTTCTCTCCCCTGAGAAGGACCTCCGCCGCAGCCATGTCGTGAAAACGATCTATGACCCGGCCTGCGGCACCGGCGGCATGCTCTCCGTGTCAGAAAAATACATCCGCGACCTAAACGGCCAAGCGAACCCGATTCTCTTCGGGCAGGACTGGAACGATGAAGCGTGGGCGGTGTGTAAGTCCGATATGCTCATCAAAGGCGAGGATGCCGACAATATCCGCCTTGGCGATAGCTTCACCCAAGACGCCTTCGATCGCGACAAGGACGGAAAGAAGATTACGTTCGACTACATGCTGGCGAATCCACCGTTCGGCGTGGAGTGGAAGCAGCAGGCCCGGTTCATTGAACAGGAGCACGAGACGCTCGGCGACCAAGGACGGTTCGGCGCCGGCCTTCCTCGAATCAACGACGGATCGCTGCTCTTCCTCCAGCACATGCTCCCCAAGATGCGGCCGCCCAAGGACGGCGGCAGCCGCATCGCCATCGTCTTCAACGGCTCGCCGCTCTTTACCGGCGATGCCGGGAGCGGCGAGAGCAACATCCGCCGTTGGATCATCGAGAACGACTGGCTGGAAGCCGTCGTCGCGCTGCCCGATCAGCTCTTCTACAATACCGGCATCTCCACCTACATTTGGGTCCTCACCAACCGGAAGGAAAAGCCGCGCAAGGGCAAGGTCCAGCTCATCGACGCGCGCCAGTTCTTCGTCAAGATGCGCAAGAGCCTCGGCAACAAGCGCAACAAGATCGGAGACAAAGATGAAGGCGAACCGGATCAGATCGGCGAGATCACGCGCATCTTCGGCAACTTCACGGACGGCGAGATGCGCACCTTTACCGTTGACGGCCGACAAAAGACGCTGACCGTCAGCAAGGTCTTCGACAACGCCGACTTCGGCTTTCACAAGATCACGGTCGAACGCCCGCTGCGACTCAACTTTCAGTGCAAAGAAGAGCGGATTGCCCGGTTGGAAGAAGAAAGCGGCGTCAAGAATCTCGCCGCCAGTAACAAGAAAAGAGAAGACCAGCGGCTCAAAGAAATTGAAGCCGGTAAGAAACGGCAAGAAACGATCCGTACCCTACTGCGTGCTTTGGCCAAAGCAGGCGGAGAGAAACTGTACAAAGACCGCCAAGATTTTCTCGCCGACCTCAAGGAATTAGACCGCAAGCATGCCGTGCGGCTCAGCGCATCCGAACTCAAAGCAGTGTTGAACGCCCTCGGTGAGCGGGACGACACGGCCGAGATCTGCCGAGACCGCGACGGTCATCCCGAACCCGATCCCGAACTGCGCGACACCGAAACGGTGCCGCTCAAGGAGAACATCGAGGAGTATTTCAAGCGCGAAATCCTGCCCCACGTACCGGACGCTTGGATCGATCACGACAAGACCAAGATCGGGTATGAAATCCCGCTCAACCGTCACTTCTACCGCTATGAGCCACCGCGGCCATTGGAGCAGATCGAGGCGGACATTAAGGCGCTGGAAAATGAAATCCTCGCGTTGTTGAAGGACGTGACGGCGTGAAATACCTGGCGTATCCAAAATATAAAGCAAGCGGCATCGAGTGGCTTGGCGACGTGCCGGAGCATTGGGAGGTAAGACGACTGAAAACTGCCTCTGCTCATTATGTTAGCAATGTCGATAAAGTCGCATCCGATAAAGAGATGCCGGTCCGTCTCTGCAATTACACAGACGTTTATTACAACCACTATATCCGCCCACAAATGGGATTGATGGAGACGACGGCGACGGCAGACGAAGTTCGTCGCTTTAGTCTGCATGTGGATGACGTTGTAATTACCAAAGACTCCGAGGAGTGGAGTGACATAGCTATTCCTGCCCTCGTGGTCGAATCAGCACCAGACCTTGTATGCGGCTACCACCTTGCCATTGTTCGACCTGCTCAAGGAATACTGCTTGGTCGTTTTCTGCTTCGATTATTTCAGTCCTGTGCGGTAAACCAGCAGTTCCAAATTGCCGCTACAGGAGTGACGCGCTACGGGCTTCCGAAAAGTTCAATTGGAGATGCCGAGATTCCGCTACCATCTCTCATCGAACAATGTGCCATCGCCGATTTTCTGGATACCGAGACGGCGAAGCTGGACACGCTGGTGGTGAAGAAGCGGGAGTTGATCGAGAAGCTGAAGGAAAAACGAGCTGCACTCATTTCACAGACAGTCACCCGCGGGCTACCGCCCGAAGCCGCCGGTGCCGCCGGCCTCACTCCTTATCCGAAACTCAAGCACTCAGGCATCGAATGGCTCGGAGACATTCCGGAGCATTGGGAGGTAGAGCAACTCAAATGGGCGATCATGTTCCAACGTGGTCACGATCTGCCATCGGACGAACGCGAGGAGGGCAAAATTCCTGTGGTATCTTCTTCGGGCGTCTCTGCTAGCCATTCAAAAGCAGTAGCCAAAGGGCCAGGAATAATCACCGGACGCTACGGCACGATTGGGCAGTTTTATCTGGTCGAAGAAGATTACTGGCCGCTCAATACCACTCTCTACAGTATCGACCTCCGCGGTAATGATGTGCATTTCTTACAATACATGCTCACTCATTTATCGCCGCTGTTTTTACTCAGGATACGCAGCCAAAGCTGTGGGAGCAGATGCGGACGCTGCATGGGGAAGGGTTGAAAAGCCTCCTCATCACCACCTTGGTCAAAGAACTCGCTCTCAAAGGGACGCTTCATGTTCTGCGCCATGGCTTCAAGTTCTACGGCAAGATGTTTCGGCTCGCGTATTTTAAGCCCGCGCATGGATTGAATTATGAGATTCTGGAACTCTTCAGGAAGAACCGCCTGACCGTAACGCGGCAAGTCCCCTGTCATCCCGGCACATCACACACCGTGGATTTGCTCTTCGCGGTCAACGGTCTGCCGGTGGCAACCTGCGAGTTGAAGAACCCCGGTACGGGTCAGAATTGGCGCCACGCCGTGAGGCAGTATCAGGAGGACCGGGATCCGAGGGCGCCCTTGTTCCAGTTCAAGGCACGGGCGTTGGTCCATTTCGCCGCCGACCCTGATGAAATCCACATGACGACCTGCCTGCGGAAGGAAGTCACGCATTTCTTACCGTTCAACCGCGGCAGCCGTCCGGGGGACGTGCAGTGTGGGGCGGGAAATCCACAGCATCGTTCCGGTTATCGCACGGGCTACTTCTGGGAAGAGGTTTTACAGGTCGAAAGCTTCCTCGACATTCTCGGCCACTTCATGTTCCTCGAAAAGAAAGAGGAGAAGGTAGATGACGGTCAAGGCGGCAAGAAGCGGGTGACCAAAGAAACGCTGATCTTCCCCCGTTACCATCAGCTCGATGCCGTGCGGAGGCTGGTGGTCGCGACTCGTCAGGAGGGACCTGGGCACAACTACTTGATCCAACATTCAGCGGGCAGCGGGAAGACCAACAGTATTTCCTGGCTGTCCCATCGGCTGGCGAGCCTCCACGATGAAGCCGACCAGAAGGTGTTCGACTGTGTCATCGTGATCACCGACCGGCGTGTGCTGGATCAGCAACTACAGGATGCGATCTACCAGATCGAGCATGCGCAAGGCGTCGTGAAAGCGATCGACGAAGATTCGAAGCAACTCGCAGCGGCCTTGATCGACGGCACGAAGATCGTCGTCACGACCTTGCAGAAGTTTCCGTTCGTGCTCCGAGGTCTGCTCCATGCAGCAGGTGCCGAAAACCAAGAGAAGGCAACCACCGAGGAGAAGCAGCAGGCCAAGGCCTGGCAGGCTGCCATTGCCGCAAGGAAATACGCGGTCATCGTCGATGAAGCGCACTCGAGCCAAACCGGAGAGACCGCGCGAGAGCTGAAATCAATACTCGGCGAACCGGCAATGGATACCGAAGAAGGAGAATCGGACTGGGAAGACAGGCTCAACCAAGTCATGCAATCACGCGGCCGGCAGCCGAATCTGAGTTTTTTCGCCTTCACCGCCACGCCGAAAGGAAAGACGATCGAGCTGTTCGGCAGGATCGGTCCTAACGGCAAGCCCGAAGCGTTTCACATCTATAGTATGCGGCAAGCCATCGAAGAAGGTTTCATCCTCGACGTGCTGGCCAACTACACCACCTACGCCACCTATTTTCGCCTGTTGAAGGCGGCCGAGGATGACCCGACACTCCCGAAGAAAAAGGCCGTCCGGGCGTTGGCGAAATTCATGAGCCTGCACCCCCATAACATCGAGCAGAAGACCGAGGTCATGGTCGAGCATTTTCGGCGGAGTGTCCGACATCGTCTGGGCGGACGTGCGAAGGCGATGGTCGTCACTTCCTCTCGGCTGCACGCGGTGCGCTACAAACTCGCGTTCGATCATTACATCGCGGAGCACGGTTACACCGATATTCGCCCCCTTGTGGCCTTCAGCGGCACGGTCGAAAACCCGGAGACCGGACAGGAATACACCGAGCCGAGCATGAATTTGGACATAGTCACGGGCAAACCGATCAGCGAAATGCAGCTCCCTGAACGCTTCGATTCGGCGGACTACCAGATCTTATTGGTCGCGAATAAGTACCAGACCGGCTTCGATCAACCGTTGCTCCACACCATGTATCTAGACAAGCGACTGGACGGCGTGCAGGCCGTGCAGACGTTGTCACGCTTGAACCGGATGATTCCGGGGAAGGACGCCCCGTTCGTTCTGGATTTCGTGAACGACTCGGAGACCATCTACCGAGCGTTCAAACCATACTACGACAAGACCGGCATTCAGGAGACGTCTGATCCTTCGAAACTCGAAACGCTGAAACATGAACTGGATCAGGCCCAGGTGTATCACTGGAACGAGGTCGAGGCATTTGCACGAATCTTCTACAAGCCACCGGAGCAGCAGAGTCCGGCCGACCATGCCCACATGCAGCGCCACCTTCAGCCGGCCGTGGACCGCTTCAAAACCATTCCCGACGAAGAGAAGCGAAGAGAATTTCGGGACAAACTGAGCGGCTATGTGCAGGTATATGCCTTCCTCAGCCAAATCATTCCGTATGCCGATCCCGAATTGGAAATGCTCTACAGCTATGGTCGATTTCTCCTCCCACATCTCCCATCGGACCGGGAAGGGCAGGTCGTGAAAGTGGGCGAAGAAGTGGCATTGCAATATTACCGGCTGGAACGCGTCTTCTCCGGAGCCATTGAGTTAAAGGAAGGAGATGCGCAGTATGTGAAAAGCCCGACGGAAGTCGGAACGGGCAAGGCGAAGGAGGAGAAGGCGCCGCTCTCGGAAATCATCCAGGTATTGAACGAGCGTTTCGGCACGCAATTCACGGAGGAGGACCGGCTCTTTTTTCAGCAGATCAAGGAGAAAGCCTGCAAGGATACGCACGTGATCGAGACGGCTCTCGCCAACCCGCTCGACAAGTTCGAACTCGGCATTCGGAAACTCATTGAGGATTTCATGATCGAAAGGCTCACCGAAAACGATCAGATCGTGACGCGCTACATGACCGACCAAGATTTTCAGGGCTCCGCCTTCCCGATCCTTGCCCGAGAGATTTTTGAAACGGTCCGAGGAAGTTCATCAACTTCTCAAGATTCATCTCCTTCCATGGAGAAGTGACTTTCGCGTTACGTCCCAAAAATGCTTGGAGTTAACCGCATGATTCGCGACACGCAGTTTTGGCACGAATGGGAAGAGGCGGAGATCCGCCGCACGCCGCCCGATTACTGGCACAACCTGCGAATCATGGAGGCCATGTACGAGCACGCGCGGGCGCTTGGGGCCTTTTCGGGAGAGTCGTCGGAGAACTTGCAGACGAAGATTGCCATGGCGCGGGTGATCAATGTTTCAAGAGCTACTGGAAAAGATCGGCCACGCGCTTGACGCGTCGGGCATCCCCTATATGGTGATCGGCGGCCAAGCCGTTCTCCTCTATGGAGAGCCTCGGCTGACGCGCGACATCGACATCACGTTGGGAGTCGATGCCGATCGTGTGCCCGATATCCTGAGGGCCTGTGAACAGATCGGCTTGGCGGCCCGCGTCGCGAATCCGGCCGAATTCGTCGGCAAGACCATGGTGTTACCGTGTGAAGAGAAGAGCAGCGGCTTGCGCGTCGATTTCATTTTTTCTTGGTCGCCCTATGAGCAGCACGCGCTACAGCGGACGAAGTCGGTACAGATGGGACGCACGGCCGTGCGGTTTACTTCCGTCGAAGACTTAATCATCCATAAGATCATTGGGGGACGGCCTCGGGACCTGGAAGACGTGAAGATCGTCCTGCTCAAGAACCCGAACGTCGATACCGGCTACGTTTGCCGCTGGCTCCAAAACTTCCAAGACGCGACGACCGAGCCGTACGTCGAACGATTCAAAGAAATCCACCGACGACTTTCCTAACGAACTCCGCCAGTCAGTCCGGAAAGCACCGCGGGCTCTGCTGCGGACAGCCGTACCAAGTAGAAGGACCGAGTTGCTGCTGATTCTGCCGCATGTCCCATGGCGAGGGTTGTCTCGGCTGCATTGGGCGGCCATACGCATCACGCTGGTCGTAGGCGGTGGGACCGGTTCGACCGATCGGGCTGTCACTCATACAGGCCGATACCGCGAGCAGCAATGCAGCGGTGAGAAGAGACATCGTCACTCTGCTTGTCATGTTGGAATTCCTTTCTGCTCCCGATCCGATCGTCTACGGCCCCCTCGGAATGCCGAGAGATCATACTGCAGCAACTCGCCGATGTCTTCAAGCGTCAGGTCGGCGGGCGGCGGTGGAGCGCTCGGATCGCAGGCGTAGTGCCCTTGCCGCACGAACACGGCTGTCACCTTGTTCCGCCAGCGCTCTTTGATGGCCGCGATGATGCGCGGCTTATCGTCGATCAGCACGTAATGCTCGGCGGGATAGCGGCGCTCCACGTCCGCAAGCTCATCTTCCTTGTGAATGTAGATGAGGACGTGGCCGTCGACGGCACGGGCCAGTCCCGCCTGCTCGATCTTTCTCGGCTGAAAGACCACGTCGCCGTCCGAGAGAATGACAGCCTGTCCCCACTGTTGGACATGCCGGATCGCCTCGAATGCCTTTGGGAACAGCCGCTCGGCGAAGGGATAGTTGATCAAATAGTGCGAGACCGTGAGCAGGTGCGGATCACGGGGGTACTCGGCCCGGTATCGCTGCAGTGCGCCAAGATAGTCCGCATACCCCAACTCGCGGCGCAATTCCTCGAAGAGTGCCCAATACCGCTCCTGGCGCTCGTGCCCCACTTCCTGTTCCAAATGTCGACGCAGGTCGGCCGTCACGCCGTCGTTGTCCAGCAACGTATTGTCCACGTCGAACAGGAAGACGATCGGACCCGCCCCTGACTGAGTTACCTTCATGGTTCTGCCATTGTGCGCCTATCGCGATCCAGCGGGTATCAGAGGATGAAGAAGGGTCATCGTTCCGTCCGCCATTGGAAAATGCTCGCCCGGCCGTATTGACATTGGTTCTCAGAATCATCTAACGTAGCGACCGCAACAGCGCCAAGGCCAGCGAGCACGACTCCAGAGCCCGCGGGAATTCATGTCCCGCGGGCTTTTTTTATGGCGTTACGCCGAGACGACCGTGAACGAGGTGCGAGCATGAATACTTTACGATGGTCCTTTCACATCATCGTCTTCGCAGTGCCGTTCCTGCCGTTCTCCGGCGTCTCCTTCGCCGAGTATGAAGTTGTCAACGTGACGGACGGGGCGACCGTGACCGGGACGGTCACCTGGAACGGAGACATTCCCGTCCTGCCTCCGTTGAAAGTCTATGCCGACATGGACGTGTGCGGAGAGGAAGTTGAATCGCCCGCCCTGCGCATCGACCCGCACACCCGTGGCGTGCAACACACGCTCGTCTATCTCGAACAGATCGAGCGGGGAAAAGCACCAGCGTCACAGTATCCCTTACACATGGGCCGGCATCCGCATCGGCCGGACAGCCGTGTCTGCCTGTTCGAAGAACACGTCTTTCCCTTCGTCCGGACATCCGACGTGTCGATCGTCAACTTCGAGCCGATCCTGCACAACCCGCATTTTTTTGACGACCGCCAGGCAAGCCTCTTCAACGTCGCACTGCCGACGCCGGATCGGACGATCCATAAGAAGCTCACACGTGCGCAGGGGGTCGGCCTTCGTCTTCAATGCGATGTGCACGTGCACATGAATGCCTGGGCCGCGGCTTTTGATCACCCCTATTTTGCCGTGACCGATGCAGAGGGGCGCTTCTCGATCACCGACGTCCCACCCGGCTCTTACACACTCGTGATGTGGCACGAGGGCTACAAGATTCTTTCCTTTTCGTCGTCGCGTCCGAACTACGACACACCGCACGTGATCCGCCAACGCATCGACATCCCGCCCGGCGGCCGAGTTGAGGTGCATGGCGCATTGCCGGCGCGACCCGTCCCACTCCCGTGACACACCACAGCCATTCATCGCCAGAAAGGAGTTGAATCTTCCATGACGGCTTGGCGCCGACACACCGTTGCCGCAACCGCAATCGCGCTGATCGCCCTGGTCTGTTCCGAGTGGACGGCCCTCATCGAGCACGCCGACGCGATCCCCGCCTTTGCCCGCAAATACAATTTCAACTGTAACGTCTGCCACGTCCCGGGCTTTCCCAAACTCAACGACTTCGGCAACCTTTTTCGCGACCGCGGCTACCAGTTGGGATCGGACGCCGATCTACCCACCTATGAGGGCATCACGATGGGCTTCTGGCCGGTCTCACTTCGGACCACGGTGGGGTATCAACTTGCGACCGTGCGTTCCGATGGGACCGATGTGACCAGCGGGGGGTTCGGCTTTACCGGGCTCGATCTCCTGAGTTTCGGCCTGCTCCATCGCGATCTCGCCTTTGGCGTCGTCTTTACCCCCGGCCTGGGCAGTGCGGGGTTCGGTACCGGACCCTCGGATTCTGATCTCGAGAGCGCGTTCGTACGCCTCATGCGGCTCGAACGCTTTCTCGGCCTCTCCGGCGAGAAGGGCGACTATTGGTTCAATCTGCGGCTCGGCAAATTCGAGCTGGACGTGCCCTTCAGCGAAAAACGCAGTCCGACGCTCAATACGCCGATTACCATGTATCACTACTTGCCCGGCACCCCGTACACGGCGACGATCACCGGCACGGCCACCAGCAGCTACGCGAACCCGAACACGTTCGCGATCGGGGAAAATCAACCGGGTGTGGAGCTGAGCGGCATCACCAAGACGTCGGGGACCGGCGGATATTTTCGCTATAGCGTTGCCGGCCTGAGTACGAATTCCTTTTCAGGACCGCTGGCCGGCTGTGCCGCGGGGACGACGTGCGGGACCGGCGGGCGAGGCGTGAATTTCTACGGCCACCTCACGCAATCGTTCGGCGGATACGGCATCGTGACCGGCCAGCGGGTCGGCATATTCGGCGCCTATGGCCATGCACCGACCCTCGTCAATCCCACCTGCCCGACGTGCGCGGCCGTGGCCGGGGATGGCCAAGCGTTCAATCGAATCGGCGCGGACGTCAGCTTGACGTTGAACGGCGAGTGGAATCTGTTCGGGGCCATCATGCTTGGGAACGACAGCAAACATATGTTCGAGTCGCAAGGCATCGTGAGCGCGCAGAACGCGAAATGGACCGGGGGATTCGTAGAGTTGGATTACTACCCCACCCTGCTCCCGTTCACCGAGATGCCTGGATGGTTCTTTGCCTACCGGTACGACATCATCCGCAATGAGCGCCAAGGCGACCCCTCGTTCGCTCAAAACTTCAACGACGTCGACTCCCACACCTTTCTGGTGCGCTACTTTGTTCATCAATCGGCCCGGACGGCGCTCGCCATTCATGCGGAGTACAATACCTATCGGACGAAGGGCGTGGGCACGGGAGGGGGCGACTTGCTCGGGCAAACAATGCTCATTGGGTTCGACTTTGCGCTGTAACCAGAATGGGAAGCCACGCCGCGCCCTTTTCGAGAGAGCACGCAGGATCTCACATGGGGAGAAGCACGTGATCCAGCTGACTCGTGGCCTTGCGCACCTCGGCCTCGGGATCGTTCTGCTCCTCACGGCGAATTGCGCGAGCGCGGCCAAGCCATGCCCGACGTGCCAGGGCCCGGATCGGTATGTTCGAATCGCACTCGTCCCCTCCACCGGACGCACCGACGCGCATTTCGAGCATCCCTTGGTCTTGTCTCGCGAGCATTGGCGAATGATTCTGAAGAGCCTTCGCCTGAAATCTCGGCCGGCGTCTCTGCTTCCGCTTCAAGCCGGGGATGGGACGCTCGCAGTACCGTTCACCGATGAGGAAATCGAGTATCTGAGCGAGCAGCTTCAGCGCGCCTTCGCGGCCTGCGGAAGCGAGGAATGGGTCCTCTTCGGATTCAATGAGCCCCGTACGGCGGACGTGCGCTCGCTGACAGGCGGCGTCTGGTTCACGGAAGGCGGTTCTCTCCATCTCACGCTCACGCAGTACCGATTCGCGGTGACGCTTCCGACAGTCCAGTCACTCTTGCGGGATCATCCGCTGCGGGCCAGCGGCGACGACTCCTATGAATTTGTCCCGGATGCGCAACATGTCGTGAGCTCTCCGCCGCCGCAACTTCGCGGGACCGTGCAAGGTCATCCCACGCACGTGGCCATTGATTACCATGCGATGTTGAGCGCAAAGCCAGCGTCGGAGGAAGCCATGGGATCATCCCAGCGCTCCGCTCCTTCCCCTTTGCACATAGAAGAGCGATTGCAAACACTGGAACGCTTGAAGGAGCGGAACTTGATCACGGAGGAGGAATACAAGAGCAAGCGGCGCGAAATCCTCAACTCGCTCTAGTAGCGCGGCACTACACCAAGCGTCCCTGTAGCCCGTAGGCCAACGCCGCGGCCAGGGCGCCTGTGGGCCGAGGCGGGAATCGAGGAGTCACATGGGACAGAGAGATGGCTCCACGGCACCATACGTCACCTCAGACCACGCCGGATGCTCGTTCTCTTTTGAAGCTCGCCTCTTATCGTGGTGCCTTCTTTGTACTCGCTTGAGCGCCGCTCCCCAATGATGCCGCTGCATCATTTTCGATCCTCTCGGCCAGCCGTCTGATTGCAATTCGTGCCTGCGTGCCGCACGATAGACGCCATGGAATACGTCCATCTCGGTCGGTCAGGCGTGAAGGTGAGCCGGCTCTGCCTAGGGTGCATGAATTTCGGCCCGGAGACGTCCGAAGCCGACAGCGGCCGCATCATGGACCAGGCGCTCGAAGCGGGGATCAATTTTTTCGATACCGCGAACGTCTATGGGTGGAAGGTCGGTGAAGGGATCACGGAGCAGATCATTGGGCGGTGGCTGGCGCAGCTCGGCCGTCGTGACAAGATCGTGCTCGCGACCAAGGTCTACGGGCGGATGGGGGATTGGCCGAATCACTCGCGGCTCTCGGCGCTCCACATTCGCCAGGCGTGTGAAGGAAGCCTGCGCCGTCTCAAGACCGACTACATCGACCTCTATCAAATGCACCACATCGATCGCGAGACGCCATGGGACGAGATCTGGCAGGCAATGGAGCAACTCTACCGGGAAGGCAAGATTCTCTACGTGGGCAGCAGCAACTTCGCCGGATGGCATATTGCGCAAGCACAAGAGATGGCCAAAGCGCGCCGGTTCATGGGCCTCGTGTCGGAGCAAAGCCTCTACAACCTGCGTGATCGCATGATCGAGCTGGAGGTGATCCCGGCCTGCGAGGCCTACGGCGTCGGTGTCATTCCCTATAGCCCCTTGGCGGGCGGGCTACTCGGTGGCGTGTTGCAACGCGTGAAGGAGGGCCGGCGCGCCTCGGAGGACATTCAAAAGGAACTGGAGCGACACAAGTCGAAGATCGTCGCCTATGAAGCGCTGTGCGAGGAGATCGGTGCCCCGCCCGCCGACGTCGCTCATGCCTGGGTGTTGCAGCAGCGTGGCATCACGTCGGTCATCATCGGTCCTCGCACCATTGAACAGCTCCACGGCGGGGTTCGCGCGCTCAAGCTGACCCTGACGCGTGAAACGCTGGCGCGGCTGGATGCGATCTTCCCCGGGCCCGGTGGGCCCGCGCCTGAAGCCTATGCCTGGTGATCTCTGATTGCTACGGCACTGGGCTGCCTGTCGACACAGCCGCTTCGCTCCCCCACATCCATAGCAAAGCCGCGACGGTGGACCCGGCCAGATCGGCAACGAGGTCCCAGGGATCGGCCTCGCGCAACGGAACGAAGGCCTGATGAATCTCATCCGTCACGCCATAGAGCGTGGCCGCCGCGATGGCCATCAGCACAGCCGTCCCGGCAGCCAGACCGCTTCCATACCGAAACGCGCGATAGCAGAGAATGCTGAGCAGGCCGTATTCCCCGGCATGGATGAGCTTATCGCCGAACAGGGGCAGGAGGCCGGGCACGAGCGTTTCCGGATGGCTCAGCGAGGACAGATAAAAGATGGTCGCCGCGTACACGATCGGCGGCAGCCAATAGCCGAGTTGCCCCCACTGCGGTCCCGTCGTGCCATCGAATGACTTCTCCATGTCTCGTCTCTTTCTCGCTCTAAGCGAAAACCGTTCCTCCGTAGTTGTGGTATGTGCTGACTTTGGTGGAGAGCCGAATGACGTGGCGCCGACCATGAACAGACTGAGCAGTTCTCAATGAAGCCGCACTCTAGGTGGTGAATCTACCCGTCGATCTCCGAAGATTAGGAGGCGCTACGGACCAGTCACTGCTGACGCTATCAATGTCCCTCGTTGCATATTGCGCGGAACGCAGAGATCACGAGGACCGACATTAGGGAATCCCAGTCCTGCGGATGGTCATCGACGTACTTCTTAACCATACTGTGGAGCTGACTATAGGAATTCTGGCGTTGAGTAATGCAGTAGACGATATTCTTGTACATCGTCTCCGGCGATGAAAGTGGCGCGTCGACACCTTGCCGCTTTAGAGCTTCGTGCCCCAATTCCATCATCAACACCGCCTGTGTCCAGGCTTCTAGTGCGCCGACCACGAAGGAAACTTGTGGACCTTCAGGCATGTGAAGCCATTCATTGCCATCGATGACATGTCTCGGGGTTTCGGCTTCAGCTATCGCAAGGACTGACTGCGTCAGACTGAGCACAAACGCTACGATCAGGATCAGCATCTACACTCACCGTAACGAACAGTACCAAGAGCCGTGGTAGCCGTCAATGAGAGGACGTCTAATCATCGTTATCTATGGATGGACTTAGTGATGTGTACGAATTAACTCCCTGTATCATTGAGCGCGGTTCGTTGAAAGCCCGTGCCCCCTATGACATACTCGCCTCACGCTTGTCACCATCCTCGCGCAGATAAGAACCATGAAAACCGCCGACCTTTGCTTTCTCTTGCACATGCATCAGCCTTACTACACCGATCGCGTGGCCGGGACGGCCAGCATGCCGTGGGTCAGGCTCCATGCCGTGAAGGCCTATTACGACATGGCGGCCGCGCTGGAACGATTTCCCGGCGTGCAGGCGACGTTCAACTTTACCCCATCCCTGCTCCTGCAACTTCAAGAATTGGCATTGGGCACCGTCGTCGATCTCTTCCTCGAATACGCCAAGCGCCCGGCGGCCGACCTGTCGCTCGTCGAGCAAGCGTTCCTGTTGCGACATTTTTTCTCGGCCAACTGGACGACGATGGTCCGGCCCTATCCGCGCTATCACGAGTTGCTCGTGAAGCGGGGCCTCGACGTGCAGGGCCAGGACCTCGAGCGGCTCGCCCGCCACTTTACCACGCAGGAGTTCCTCGATTTGCAGGTCTGGCACAACCTCGCGTGGTTTGGCTATGGCGCCGTGGCCCGCTATCCGCGGCTTGCGGCGCTGCGGCTGAAGGATCGCGGTTTTACCGAGGAGCACAAGCAAGAGGTCCTCGCCCTTCAGCAACAGGTCATCGCCGACATTGTTCCCTTGTACCGGCGCTTGACGGAGCGCGGACAGATCGAGCTCACGACGACGCCGTTCTACCATCCCATTCTCCCGCTGATTCTCGATACGGAGATCGCACGGCGCTGCCAGCCGCACGCGACGTTGCCGCCTCGATTTCAGGCGCCACGCGATGCCGAGGCCCACCTGCACCGGGCCATTGCGTTGCACGAGTCGGTGTTCGGCCATCGGCCGCACGGCCTCTGGCCGGCGGAAGGATCGGTGTGTCCCGAAATGGTGCCATTGGTGCGGAAGGCGGGGCTCTCGTGGATGGCGACAGATGAAGGGATTCTCGCCCGCTCGCTCGGGCACTGGAATCGAGCCGACGATCTCTACCATCCCTATCGCGTGGCGCACGAAGGACAGGACATCACCATGATCTTTCGCGACCGCGAAATCTCGGATGCGTTTGGTTTCGTCTACTCGAAATGGACGCCCGATGCGGCCGTGGAGGACGTGCTCCGGCGCCTGACTGGGATCGTAGAACACAGCCGCGCGGATCATCTGTTGATCGCCATCATTCTCGACGGCGAAAATCCGTGGGAGCACTATCATGAGGGGGGAGAGCCGTTTCTCACCGGCTTGTACAAGGCACTCCAGAACGGCCTGCACACGGCGGGCCATCGGATTGAGACGAGCACGGTCAGCGACTCTCTCCACCGTCACCCCGCTACCAAGTCGCTCCATCATCTCCACTCCGGCTCCTGGATCAATGCAGACTACAAAATTTGGATCGGCCATCCGGAAGACAATCGCGGGTGGGAACTGCTCCGGGATACACGAGGGCGGCTCATGGAAGCGGCCTCCCGCGTCCCCGAAGCGCGGGTGCAGCAGGCGTGGGACGAGCTGTATGCGGCGGAGGGCAGCGACTGGTTTTGGTGGTACGGCGATGACTTTCAGACCGATTACAAGGCCGAATTCGACGCCCTGTTTCGCGCGCACCTCCGTAATGTGTTTCTGCGACTCGATGAGCCGGTTCCCGATTCGCTCCTCACGCCCGTCACGGGGGCACACGCCGCCGAGGCACAGCCCGTTCGCTATCCGGTGCGTCTCCTGAACCCAACGGTGGACGGCGTGGTCACGGATTTTTTCGAGTGGCGCGGGGCGGGCTGGATCGACCCCGCGCCTCCCCTCGGCGCCATGTGGCGCGCGAGCGACGTCTTCACGTTTTTGGGTTTCGGCTACAATGTAGAGGCCTTGTACCTACGGCTCGACATCAAAGGCACCGTGCAACCGAGCCTCGATGCCGAGATTCACCTGTCTGGAGGGGGACAGCACTACAAAGCGGTCTTTCCCCTTCGGGTCTCAGGCTCGAACGGTTTTACGCTCTCCCGCCGTGACGGCGAGCGAGAGGTCCTCATCGGCACCTATCGTACGATCGCGCGGCGGAAGATCGTTGAGGTGGCCGTGCCGTTCAAAGACTTGGGCCTTCAACCCGGTCAGGCCTTCACGTTCGTGCTGGTCGTGACCGAACGCGGCCGTGAGGTCGAACGCCACCCGCGCTATCAGGCGGTCGCCGCGACCGTGCCGGATCACAACTTCGAGGCACGGATGTGGCGAGTGTGAGAAGAGAGTGGTGAGTTCTGAGTGCTGAGTTAACGGACATTTTCCGAAGGCAGCGGAAGCGTACCAGTAATGAGTCAAGTCGAAGAGTAACTACGACCGATCGCTCATCACCCAGCACTCAGCACTCAGCACTTCGCAATAGGGAGGGCAATGCCGGAGCTGAGACGTGATCCCATCGTCGGACGTTGGGTGATCATTTCAACGGACCGAGCCGGCCGGCCGCGTGATTTTCTCGAGACCAGTCACGCGCTCCATCCGCACGCCGACATCTGCCCGTTCTGTCCGGGCCAGGAGCATCTGACTCCGCGCGAGGTCCTTGCCTATCGTCAGCACAACGGCCATCCCAATGGTTCGAGCTGGACCATTCGGGTCGTGCCCAACAAGTTCCCGGCGCTCAAAGTGGAAGGAGAGATGGGCCGCGAAGGCATCGGACTCTACGACCGGATGAACGGCATTGGCGCGCATGAAGTCATCATCGAAACCCCCGACCATAAGACGGCCTTGGCGGATCTCACGCCGAAGGAAATTGAAAACGTCCTGTGGGCGTACCGCGACCGGATCGTCGATCTCAAGCGCGACATTCGCTTTCGGTACATTCTGATTTTCAAGAATCACGGCGCGGCCGCAGGCGCCACGCTGGAGCACAGCCATTCGCAATTGATCGCGCTGCCCATCGTGCCGACCAGTGTCATGGGTGAACTCGACGGCTGCCGCAGCCATTTTCAACAGAAGGAGCGGTGCATCTATTGTGATGTCATCCGCCAGGAGCTACAGGATCGAGTGCGGGTGGTGGCGGACAATGCGGAGTTCATCGTCGTCACGCCGTTTGCGGCCCGCTTTCCGTTCGAGATGTGGATCCTCCCGAAGCGGCACGCGGCCTATTTCGAAGAGAGCCAAAAGATGCAATTCGAACTGCTCGCGCGGGTGCTGTCCGAGGCGCTGCGACGCCTGGATCGTGCGCTCGCCAAACCGGCCTATAACTTTATCCTGCACACCTCGCCGCTGCACGAGAAGACCGGCGACTTCTTCCATTGGCATCTCGAAGTAATTCCGAAACTGACCCAGGTCGCCGGCTTCGAATGGGGGACGGGCTTCTACATCAATCCCGTCACGCCGGAAGAGTCCGCGAAGTTTTTGCAGGAAGTGGAGTTGTGATGTTTGTCGCGGTCCTGCTAATTGGAAATCTCAGACGTCCATCAGTGCTCATCTGAATATTACAGGATGTTCAAAAAGGCCTATATTTCACCCGCCCGCCCCAGGCGCGCCAAGACGCGCCCCTTCCCGGCCAAGGCCCCAGCGAGGCGCACGGCGTCACGGATAAGTGACGCCACGTTTGTGCGCGCCGGCGAGATGGTGAGCCGGCCGTGTCTTGGGGCGAGGTACGTTGAGCCTCCGAGCGAGGCGAGGTGCGCGAGGCAAGGAGTAACTCGCCTCACGTTCGCGCACGGGCGCGAGTTGGTGAGCGCCCAGTGTCTTGAAGCTGGCGGCCTTTTTCAACATCCTGCTCTAGTTCTGCTGCACCTTCTCCACCGCCTGTAGCACCATCACACCTTCCGCCGCCTTACCGAATTGCATCGTGAACCGCCGGTGAATCTCCAACGTGTCCTTCGCGTTCAGCTCCGCGCGACCGCCGAGCTTTAGCAGCAAGGAGACCGCGGTGTTGTGCATGATCAGGACCTGCTCGTCGTTGTCAAACCCGCTGAGGATCTCTTTGAGCGCCTCGACCGGCACGGCGAGCGTCGGCCGCTCGCCCGCTTCGTCGATCAGCCCTTGGAGCATGGTACGCGCGGCTTTGAAATCCATAGGCCCTCCTGTTCACTGTAGGAAGCGCAGTATAACAGGTTCTTGCCGAATCCCCTTGCTGGCCATCCAAGAATCACCGTATCATCGTCCCATGCGCGTGCAGCTCAGCTATCCGCACCGGACCGTGGAGGTGCCAGGCCCGAAACGCGTGAAAGACCTCTTGCGCGAGCTGAAACTCGTCCAAGAGGCCCATCTCGTCATCCGCGGCGATGAACTCGTGACGGAGGACGAAGTCCTCAAAGACACCGATGACGTGGAGATCAGGCCGGTGATCTCTGGCGGCGCAGCACCGCCGGTCCATCATTCAACATTGAACATTCATCATTGACGTTCACATGAACTGTACCAAGTGCCATACCAAAGCCGTCATCGGCCTTCCCCGGCACAATGCCTCCTTCTGTAAGCCCTGCTTCAATGAGTTCACGCACGACCAAGTGGTGCGAGCCATCAAGTCGGAGCGCATGTTCGGCAAGGAGGATCGGATTCTCGTGGCAGTCTCCGGCGGGAAGGACAGCCTTGCACTCTGGCACATTCTGCTCGCGCTCGGCTACCGGGCGGACGCGCTCTATGTCGATCTTGGCATCCCGAACTACTCGGAGCAGTCGCGGGAGAAAGTCGAACGATTTGCACAGGCGACGGCGGCCGCGCATGGCGCGAAGCTGCTGATTCACACCGTACAGGAGGAAGAAGGTGCCGGCATTCGGGAGCTCGCGATGGCGATCCATCGCCCGACCTGCTCGACCTGCGGGACGATCAAGCGGTATCAATTCAACCGTGCCGCAGTCGAGGCGGACTACGACGTGATGGCGACCGGGCACAACCTGGACGATGAAGCCGCGCGCCTGCTCGGGAACGTGCTTCACTGGCAGACCGACTATTTGGACAAGCAGGGGCCGAGCTTGCCGGCGTCGGTTGAAGGATTTGCCAAGAAGGTCAAGCCGCTCTACCGCCTCTCGGAGCGTGAAATCGCCGCCTATGCCGTGCTGAACCGCATCGATTACATCGTCGAAGAATGTCCGATGGCGAAGGGCTCCAAGATGCTCCTGTACAAGGACGTGCTCAACCGGTTGGAAACGGAATCGCCGGGCACCAAGCAGCGTTTCTATTGGGGATTCCTCGATCGCCGGAACGCGGACGCCGGCTCGGCCGCGTCGATGACGGAGAAAGATCAAGCCGCGCTCCATCCGTGTGCATCATGCGGCCAACCGACCACGGCGAACGTCTGCTCCTACTGTAAGATGATGGCGCGCGCGAAGGCGGGGCGGCACTCCTGAAGTCCCGTCGATCTGTGTGCTGCACCGCGCGGCCGTCTGCCTTGAAAACGTCCCGGGCAGCCCGTAAGCTTTACGTAGACGTTGATCGGAGTGTCTGATGCCAACGACTGAACGTGATTATTACGCGATCCTCGGCGTACCGCGCACGGCGAGCGCGGATGACATCAAGAAGGCGTACCGCCGCCTCGCCCGCCAATACCATCCCGATCTCCACTCGGGCGCGAAGAAGACCGAGATGGAGAAGAAGTTCAAAGAATTGAACGAGGCGAACGAGGTGCTCGGGGATCCGGAGAAGCGCAAGAAATACGATCGCTGGGGCCACCGGTGGCAGGAAGCCGAGGCGTATGAAAAGGCGCGCGAGCAGGCGGGCGCGGCCGGCTGGTCGGGCGCACGGCCGAGTGGCGGCTTTCAGTGGAGCCAAGAATACTCCGGCGGCGAGGGGCAGGACTTCGGCGACTTCTTCCAAAATATTTTCGGCGGCGGTCGGGCACGGGCGCGCTCGCCGTTCGAAGGCTTTGCCGTGCAGGGCGAAGACCTCGAGGCCACGGTACGCTTGACGTTACGAGAGGTGCTGACCGGCGTCAGTCGGCGGGTACAACTTTCCCAGCCCACACCGTGTCCGACGTGTCAGGGCAGCGGCGTGGTCCGCGGGAAGGCCTGCCCGACGTGTGGTGGGAGCGGGACCCGAACGGAACTCAAAACCATCGACGTGAAAATTCCGGCGGGCGTGCAGGAAGGCACGCGCGTCCGCGTGGCGGGCAAGGGCGCGCCCGGTCACAATGGCGGGAAGCCCGGCGATCTCTACCTGTTGGTCCACATCGAGGCACATCCGGTCTTCCAACGGCAGGGCTCCGATATTCATGTGAGCCTGCCGGTCTGGCCATGGGAAGCCGCCTTGGGCGCGGACGTCCTCGCGCCGACGTTGACCGATCCCGTCCGCATCAAAGTCCCGCCGGCCAGCCGTGCCGGGGCCAAGCTCCGACTCCGGGGAAAAGGACTCCCCACCGCATCCGGCGGGCACGGCGACCTTTTCGTCACGCTCCAGATCGCGATGTCACCCGCCGTGACCGATGAGGAGCGCAAGCTCTACGAGCAGCTCGCGCGGATCCCGCACCCCGACCCCCGCGCCGACCTCCTTCGCACCGCCCGAGTCTGAGCTGGAGGCCGGCCGGTGACCCTCGTCGAATATACCCTGTTCTCCTTCGGCTCGCTCTTCATCATCGTCGATCCGATCGCCGCCGTGCCCGCCTTCCTCGCGATGACGGCCCGCGAACCCGTGATGAGTCGCCTGCGGACGGCCCGTGTCGCCTGCATGGCCGCGGTCGGCATTTTGGCCGGCTTTGCGCTGCTCGGCCCGACCTTGTTCCGGATTTTAGGCATCACCATGCCGGCGTTCGAGATTGCGGCCGCCCTCGTGCTCCTGCTCGTCGCCCTCGACATGTTGCGCGCGCAACGGTCGGCGGTCCAGGAAACGGCGGAAGAAACCGCGGAGGGCGTCACGAAGGACGACGTGGCGATCACACCGTTGGCGATGCCCATGCTCGCCGGCCCCGGCGCATTGTCCACGATCATCCTCCTCGACGCGCAAGCTCAGACGTGGGCGCAGCAGGTGGTTCTGTTGCTCTCCCTCGTCGCCGTCGGCGTGGCGAGCTACTTGACGTTTGCCATTGCCGGCCGGGGCGCGCAGTGGCTGGGACCGATCGCCATCAAGATCATCACGCGGTTGATGGGACTGCTATTGGCGGCGGTCGCCATTCAATTCATCATCAATGCGCTCCGGGGCGAGGGTGGCTTGCTCGCGCGATGAGGCGGCGATGGAGTACCATGAAACAGGCATTCAACCAGGAAAGGGAGGAGCTATGCGGAGGACAGGAATCGGCAGAGCAGTGAGCATCGGCGTGGCCCTATGTGCGCTGGTTGTCGCAAGCCCGGTGTGGGCGGATCCGCCCGATGGGCACCGTGACGGGAAGGGGTACGGGGAAAGCGAATACGGACACGGCCGATACGGCGACGGCGGCTACGAGAAAGATGGTGGCCACGGCTATGGTATGGGCATGATGAGCGGCATGATGCACGGCAGCACGACGCATCTGCTCCGCCACATGATCAAGCACGAGAAGGACATCGGGCTCAAGGAGGATCAAGTCGCCAAGCTAAAGGACATGCAGCTCAACTTGGACAAGGCCCGGATCAAGATGGAAGCGGACATCATGGTGCTCCAGCGCGAGGTCAAGGCGCTGATGGAAGACGACAAATCGGACCTGGGGGCCATCGAATCCAAGCTGAAGCAGAGCGAAGACCTCGAGGTTGCGCTTCGGATGCTTGCGATCAAGACCCGGCGCGATGCGATGGCGCTCCTGACGCCCGAGCAGCGCGAGAAGGAAAAGGCCGTGCACGAAAAGATGATGCAGGAGCATCGGATGATGATGGGTGGCCAGCGATCGAAGGGCGAGAAGAAAGAGAGCGGCACGCAGCAGAAACCACAATAACAGGAGGTGCGCACATGAAGCCGGTCAGCCTCGTTGCATTGCTCGTCGGAGCCATGGCCCTCGTGGCAACAGTCCCCGCTTGGAGCGATCAGAAGGCCAAGGTGACGGATCTCGTGAAAGACGCCAAGGTCACGATCGACCAAGCCATCAAGACGGCATCCGAGAAGGTACAGGGAACCGTCGTGGAAGCGGAGCTGGAGAAGAAGCACGACAAGACGGTCTGGGAAGTGGAAATCGTGGACGCCGCCAACACCGTGATGGAAGTCCATATCGATGCCTCGACCGGCGACGTGATCGATACCGAGAAGAAGGAAGAGAAGAAGGAAGGCAAGAAAGGAAAGAAATAGTGACGGGAGCGACGCGCCGGGCGCTGCCGCGCGCGTCGCTCACCCCATCGGCATCCAAGGCGGTTTCTCCGTTCGTCCTCGAACTTATCTCAAAGTCATTTACAACCGCGGAGAGTACTCGAAACGGGGGCAATGACTCCGCTTGAAGACAGAGCGGCGTGGATCGCTCTGACGCTCGGGACGGCTTGGCGCCTGACCAAGACACGGCCGGCTCACCATTCGCCGGCGTCCGCAAGGCGTGACGCTCATTATTCTTCGCGTCGCGGACCTCTGATGTCGCTCCGCCACTGCCCGCGTTCCGACTGCAGGAAGATGATTTTGAGATCGGGTTCTCGCCTCAACACCCGCTCACATCGGCTCTGCGCCGTTGACCCTTCGGCGTCGTCTGTGCGACAGTGTCTGCCCTAGGCTGGCCGTCGTAACCATGTTCCGGCACGCCGGCGGCCCAGGAGGAATGATGGATCGATTGAAACACAAGAGTCACGACTTGACAGAAGGACCGGGCCGCGCGCCCGCCCGCGCTATGTTGAAGGCAGTCGGCTACACCGACGAGGACCTCGCACGTCCGTTGATCGGGGTCGCGAATACCTGGATCGAGGTCATGCCGTGCAACTACCACCTGCGGCGGTTGGCTGAACAAGTGAAGGCGGGTATTCGCGCCGCCGGCGGGACGCCGATCGAGTACAACACCATCGCAGTCTCCGACGGCATTTCGATGGGCACCGAAGGCATGAAGGCGTCGCTGATCAGTCGAGAAGTCATCGCCGACTCGATCGAGCTGGTCGCCCGAGGCCATTTGTTCGATGCGGTCATCGCGCTCTCCGGCTGTGACAAGACCATTCCCGGTACCGTGATGGCCCTCGCCCGCCTCAACGTTCCGTCGCTGATGCTGTACGGCGGCTCGATCATGCCCGGGCAGTTTCAAGGACACAACGTCACCATTCAGGATGTCTTCGAAGCGGTCGGCGCCCATGCAGCGGGGAAAATGAGCACCGAGGAATTGAAGGACCTCGAGGACCACGCATGCCCGGGGCCTGGCGCCTGCGGCGGGCAATTCACGGCGAACACCATGGCGATCGCGTTCGAATTTCTCGGCGTGTCGCCCATGGGCTTCAATGGCATCCCGGCGATGGACCCGCGCAAGGATGAAGTGGCCGTACGCTGCGGCCAGTTGGTGATGGAGCTGTTGCGGAAGGATCTCCGGCCCAAACAGATCATCACGCGTGAGGCCTTGGAAAATGCGATCGCCGCGGTTGCGACGACCGGTGGCTCGACGAATGCCGTCCTGCACCTGCTCGCGGTGGCGCGGGAAGCCGGTGTGCCACTCACGATTGATGATTTTGATACCATCAACCGTCGCGTCCCGCTGTTGGCCGACCTCAAGCCCGGTGGTCGGTTCATGGCCGCCGACCTGTACGCCGCGGGCGGCACGACGCTCGTGGCCAAGCGGCTGTTCGATGCCGGCCTGCTCCATCCCAATCAGCCGACGGTCACGGGCAAGACCATCGGCGAGGAAGCCAAGCAGGCCACCGAGACGCCGGGGCAGCAGGTCCTTCGCCCGCTGTCCAACCCGCTGAAGTCGACCGGCGGTCTTGTCATCTTGAAGGGCAACTTGGCGCCGGAGGGCTGTGTGGTCAAAGTCGCCGGCCACGGCATGATGACGTTCCGCGGCCCGGCGAAAGTGTTCGATCGCGAGGAGGACGCCTTTGCCGCCGTCCAGCGTCGCGAGATCGAGGCGGGCGACGTCGTCGTCATCCGCTATGAAGGCCCATCCGGAGGGCCCGGCATGCGAGAGATGCTGGGCGTGACCGCGGCGATCGTCGGCGAGGGCTTGGGTGAATCCGTGGCGCTGCTCACCGACGGCCGCTTTTCTGGCGCGACGCGGGGGCTCATGGCGGGCCATGTCGCGCCCGAGGCGGCAAAGGGTGGGCCGATTGCGGCCGTCCGCAACGGCGATATCATCGTCTTCGACATCGGCCAGCGACGCCTCGAGGTCGAGCTCTCCACCGACGAGATCAAGCAACGTCTCAGTCAATGGAGGCCGCCGACTCCCCGCTACACCATCGGCGTCATGGCGAAATACGCCCGCCACGTCTCCTCAGCCTCCGAAGGGGCCGTCACGAGCTGAGTTGACGTCACGCGTGTGCTGAAGTACGAGCGACGGCGCTCGATTCGTCAATGGAGTTGCTCACGATGAATGATGCCGGTGATAGTCGGCACGAATTCAGCCTCCGCTTGCGCCGCCAGCAGAGTCAGGAACGGTTTAGAGGTCGTCTCTCAGATCCTCGCCTCGTAGCCCGCCTCTGACCTCTCCGCCCGGTGAGCCGAAGGGGAGGTTGATTGCCTCTCTGCATCGTTGTTCGCTCTGGTTATCCTCTGGACAGGCTTCTTGCTTTTGCTATCGTACAGCGGACGACGACACTGCGTGGAGAAGAGGAGCCGACAAGCTGTGAGCTCCGGCGTGCGGGCGATTCGAACGTGCGCTTTCCGGTCTCGATGGAATCAGGTATATCAACGCCAATCCTCTGACGGGGAATGTCTTGATCCGCTTCAATGATAGTCTCATCACACCGAATCGGATTCTCGGGGCATTGGGAGCGCAGGGATACCTGAAGCGTTCGAGCGCAACGCCACAACCCGGACATCTCGTTGCTGAGTCCCCGGTCCAGTTGATTCGCGAGACCGTGCTCACGCGGCTGCAGCTTGGCATCATGATCCCTAGCCTCGTGTGGATGATTTCCGGGATGGGGGGCGTTGCAGCGTATGCGCTCGAAAAATATGGCCGCCCCCTGCCCGGGTTGGAACCAGGCAAGGAGGAACAGACGCCCAATGGGCGAGAGGAAGAGGAAACGTTTCTTGGCGGCTATTTCCTGACCGCCCCCTTTGTCTCCAATCCCTCGTTTACCGCGCGCCCGAACAACACCGGCCGAGTGGCGATGCGGCACATGCTGCACTTGGAGACGGACCTGTACAAGCAATATCTGACGTTCTACACGGACCAGAACTTCTTTTCGGATCGAGACACCGGATGGATCAAGCTGAGTGAATGGGACGATACCTACGCGCTAACCGGGATCATTCATCATTGGAACTGGCGGATTCAGTACGAGCGCGATAAACCCCTGGATCAGAGCGGCTTGCAACAGATCTATGCTGACACGCTCGTCACCTATCGGCTGCAAGCGGAACACGATTGGACATGGTTTCGCAAACAGTTTCCCAATCAAAATCTGACCGCGTACGCCGGCGTCGGTTGGCTGTTCTTCAACCACAATTACTTTGCGCGACCCGATAATACGGGGTCGGCTCTCTACCGGTACGTCGCCCATGTGGATCTGGACCTCTATCGGGAGCGGATCATCCTCTACGGGGATATCAACATGTTCACGGACCGAACGAATGGGCATGCGATTCGACCGTCCGAGCTCGATTGGATCGTGGGACTGGCCGTTCGCTGGAGGGATGTAGAACTGAGCGTCTACCGCGAGCAGGACCGACCCGTGGATCGATCAGGGTTCATCCAAGCCTATTACGCGGTCCAGCTTCGCTATGCGTTCGATCTGCCAAAGGGGGTTGTACAAAAGGCCATGCGGAAGCTCGGCGCGTTAGGAAAATAGGAGCGCCGTTCCCTCTGTATGTCACCGCATCACTTGCCGACGCAATTCTCGAAGATGTCGTCGCAATGCTCCTCATCCTGATAGAAGGGAGGGACGGAGTCGTACTGTACACCGTCGACGCGATCATTCTTGAGTCCGAGCGTGGCCCAACAGCCGTGGTGTACGCGCGGGACGCTGCTTTTGGAAGCGGCAAATGATTCTTCGAGGACCGAGGCTTCCTGGTAGTACCTGAGCACCACCACATCACCGACGGTGCGCTCCTCAACCGGCGGGCTGCTCGTGCAATTCATCAACTCGTGCTTCGTCTTTCCGATGAGCGCTTGCTGGATAGAAGACGCGGGCACCACTCTCTCTGACGGCGCGCCGGCACAGCCCAGTATCCCCATACAGACCAGCAGAGAGAGCCACGCGAGCAGTGATGGGCCGCTTCTGTTCCTCAAGACTCGCCCCTTGGTTCTGAAGGAATAAAATATTGCCGGTCCCGGGTCGTCACACCCACGCAACCCCTGCTCAATCGTTCACCCTGAATCTGGCACCACTCTAATCCCTCTTCGAACCGCCGTCAATCCGGCCTGGCACTGACACAACCATCCTCGCATCTCTGACACTCACTCCGGAAGGGAACGAGAACTCTCCGGTCGGCGAGACGGTGCCGTGGCTACCATAGCGCGTCATGAGACCCGCAATTGATGAATGTCATCGATCAATTCCTGCAGTTTCCCGAGTGCATGGCTACGCTGTTGCGGCGTAATGATCTGATCCACTTCGACGATCATGTCACGCACCGCGTGCTCGAAGCGCTCCATCGCGACGCGATAGGTCGGAGGCGCCTCGTTCATGGGGGCGAGCATCAAATTGGCCAAGCCGTGGATGAGCGCGGCCGGCTCCCGCGTTTTCCACAGCGTCTCGACGAATTGCCGCTGTCGCGCGCTCCGGTATTCCAGGCGAATTCGCTGAACATCCGGCAACCGCCGGCTTAACTCCACCACGCGGTCACGTTGGTCCTTGGTAAGAGTCCCGAGCCAGTCCGTGAGCCATCGCACGGTATCCGAGGCGCGCCGGTCCAACCGCTCGCTTACCGGGACGCCGAGAAGATGTTGCCACTTGTCTTGCTCTTTCCGGAAGACATGCTCCAAGTACCGGACCTGCCCCTCGTTGATCGATGTCAGGAAGAGCACCGCATCCCCGCTGACGCGCTGAAAGAGATCCTGCTTCAATTGCTCGTAGCGTGCAAAGGCCCAGTCGACCTCTTGGCGGGTGATCCCGTCGGCGCTCCGGTGCTTCACCTCGGCGAGAAAGGCCTCGTAGACCGGCAGCGCTTCTCGACGATGGCTGGCAAGGATCGACTGCACCCGGCTGCGCACGAACTGCTTTTGCTCGGATCGCAGGTCAAAGTAGTCGTCGACCTTCCAGGTGACGAGCCGATCCGCATGCCGATACAGGAACGTTGGCGCGCACGACGCCAACAGAACGAGCACGAGCAGGCAAAAAATACAGGCCGACCGGGCAGGAGAAGCTCTGAACATTGAGTGGAAGGCCCGCCTTAGCGGGTCCCTGTATCGTACCATGCGGATCCTGAGACCATCTTCAGATTGATTCACTTAAGACTTTTGTCGTATTCATCGAGAGAAGCGCTTGCCGATGGATGTCGAACGAGAGTACGATGCAGCAGATCTCAGTCCCTTCGCCTCCACGTGAGTACGCCTATGGCCGGCCGTTTTCTGAGATCGGTTGCCGTACTTGGCACGGTGCTGGCTCTCTCCCCCACCGCCATCTTCGCCAGCGACACCAGCCGGCCCTTCTGGACCGAACAGGCGATGCTTCGGTTCGGGGACGACCTCTTGTTCGTCGGCCAGGCGTCGTGCGCCGCCAGCGTGGAAGAAGGCCGACAGCGGGCTTTCCTTCATGCGGTTCAGGAATTTCGAAACTACAGCCAAGCGAGCACCGCCGTGCCGGCGCTCGCGGAGACCCAAATGACTTATGAGGAATGGAACAGCCGCGGCTGTGAGAGCGGGACGGTCAGCGTGTGGCGCCTCGTGAAGATGCGCGGGGGCCGGTTGACATGGCGGGGAGAGGCGAAGAGCCCAAACACGTTATACACCAAGCCGGCGACTCAGCCGCCAGCCCTTTGGATCGGAATGACCCGTGATCAAGTCTTCGATCGCCTTGGTCGACCCTCCTCACTCACGTTACGAAGGGGCAATCAACTCACGTGGGAATATCGACGGGTGGGATTGATCGTAGAGTTTGATCGGCAGTTCCTCGTGGCGGGGTGGAGGCCTATCGGGTCCGCGCCCTCTCCGGAAACCATCGGTTCCAGCCTTGCCATCACGAAGCCGGTTCAGCTCCCCATTGATCCGAATGGTCGTTAGTGCCGATCGTAGAACGATTTGATCGTCTCCACCACGTACGTCAACTCCCGATCCAACAGCTCGGCATAGATGGGGAGCGACAACACTTCCTCCGCCGCTCGCTCCGAGACCAGTAGCGAGCCGGCTCGATAGCCGAGGTCACGATAACACGGCTGGAGATGTAACGGGACGGGGTAGTAGACCTCGGTTCCGACGCCGCGTTCCTTCAAATACGCCCTCAGCGCATCACGGTTGGGAACGCGAATCGTATATTGGTTGAACACGTGTTCATTGCCCTTCTCGGTGGTCGGCAAGGTGATGCGTTCGGTCAGCTTGGCGTCTCTGAAGAGCTGCTCGTAGCGGGCGGTGTTTCGCCGGCGACCGTCCGCCCATCGGTCCAAATATTTGAGCTTCACGTGCAACACCGCCGCCTGAAGCGCGTCCAGACGACTGTTGATGCCGATCACTTCATGCACGTAGCGGACCTTGCTCCCGTGCACGCGCAGCATGCCCAGTCGTTCACTCAGTGCCGCCTCTTGGGTCGTAATCACACCGCCGTCGCCAAAGCCTCCCAAGTTCTTTGAGGGAAAGAAGCTAAAACATCCGGTTGTTCCCATCGCTCCCGCCCGGTGCCCGTTTCGTGATGCGCCAATCGCCTGACACGCATCCTCGATCACCGGCACGCCTCGCCGCCGGGCAATGGACAGGATCGCCTCCATATCGGCGCATTGGCCGAACAGATGCACGGGAATAATCGCCTTGGTTCGGGGCGTGATCGCGCGTTCGAGCAGATGCGGGTCCATGTTAAACGTGTCCGGCACGATATCGATGAACACCGGCTTCGCACCAAGTCTCGATACCGCTCCTGCCGTGGCGAAGAACGTGAACGGCACCGTAATCACCTCATCACCGGCCTCCACGCCAAGGGCCATCAATGAGAGCAACAGCGCGTCGCTGCCCGACGCGACGCCAATGGCGTGCCGAGTCCCGGTATAGTCGGCAACTGCGCGTTCGAAGTCGGCGACCCGTGGGCCGAGAATGAAACCTTGTTCGTCACAGACCGCTTCAATCGCCGCGAGCACTTCGGCGCGGATGGACCGATACTGGGCTTTGAGATCGAGGAGCGGAATATTCACGGGATCTCCCTGGTTAGAAACCGTGCCACCACACGACGCTACCACGATTACCCGCATTTGCAATTGCCGTCAAGACAGGGCTGTGGCGATGTGTGAAGAATGGCGAGAGTCAGGTCTCTTTACGGTAGCTGAGTGACGGAGGAGGGAGCCGGCGCGACGACTGCAGCGTCGGCCGGCGGTTGTTTTGAAGAGGTGCGGATGCGAGCACTAGAGCAGGACGATGTTGTCCCGATTAGTTTTCACCTGCTTGGTTGCGTTTCTCGTATCGAAGACGACTTTGGCATGGCGGGCGACCAACTCATAATCAAAGGCTGAATGCGCCGTCAGGATCAGCACCGCATCGGCTTTTTCGACGGTGTCTTTCGTCAGCTGCGTGCCATCGTAGGTGCGTCCCTCCAGCGTCACCTGAGGGACAAACGGATCCGCATACGAGAGCTTGACGCCTTCGCGTTGCAATAATTCCATCACCTTGATGGCCGGTGTCTCCCGAGGATCGCCAACATCGGCTTTGTACGTCACGCCGAGGACCAACACATTGGCGCCATTCAGACATCGACCGAACCGGTTCAGCACCCGCTGTAGCTTCGCCACAACATAGTACGGCATGCCCTCATTGATCTCACCGGCAAGTTCGATGAACCGGGTATGGAGATCGTACTCCTTGGACTTCCATGCCAAGTAATAGGGATCGAGCGGAATACAATGGCCCCCGACCCCGGGTCCAGGGTAGAACGCCATGAAGCCGAAGTTCTTCGTTGCAGCGGCATCGATCACTTCATAGGGGTTGATATTCATTCGGTCGCACAAGATCGCGAGCTCGTTCACCAGCGCAATGTTCACCGAGCGAAAGACGTTTTCGAAGACCTTCGCCATCTCGGCCACCCGAGAGGACGAGAGAGGGAAAATTTTGACGATCGATTGTTCGTAGAAGAGCTGCGCGACTTGCAAGCACTTGGGGGTCACGCCCCCGACCAGTTTGAAGGTGTTGTGGGTCTTGAACGACTTGTTGCCCGGATCGACGCGCTCCGGCGAGAAGGCCATAAACAACGTATCACCGACCTTCAGCCCGCCCCTGGTCAGGATGGGCATTATGACCTCGTCGGTGGTTCCCGGGTAGGTGGTGCTCTCCAACACGACGAGCATGTCGGGATGGACGTGCTTAGCCAGCTCGTTGGTGACCTTGAGAATGGCGCTGATGTCGGGCTCTTTGTTGCGTGTGAGTGGGGTCGGCACGCAAATCAGGACGATGTCGCAGCTCTTCAGCACGCTGAAATCCGAAGTCGCCGTGAGTCGCTTTGCCTCGACAACCGCGCGAAGGTCGACATCCTCCACGTCGGGGATATAGTTATCCGCCCGGTTGACGCGCTCCACCTTCTCGGCCATCTCTTCGATGCCATAGACGCGGAAGCCCGTCTTGGCCTGCAGCACCGCAAGTGGCAGCCCGACGTAACCTAATCCCACCACACCGACCACCGCGGATCGGTCGCGGATCTTGTCGATCAACATGGTTCCTCCTTCGGCCAAAGAACTGGGGGAGCCGAGCACGGGCAGGCCACCCGGACCGCGCACCTACCCCGTGGCGTCACGTATGAATACCGTGCCATGGCCGCCAAAGCAAGTCGCCCATTAGTCGTACGTGTCAGGCGATAGCGGTTTCCTGGCCGGCTCATGTGAGCCTATGATTACTGGAAATCTCGACGCTGGAAAATAAGGCTGGAGGCCAACAGCAGGAGGGCCGTGTACGCAAGGCCGTAACACACAATCAAGGCGAGGTCCGCAAAACCGATATCGAGACGATGAATGACGTGCCCCTTTAAGTTGAACCGCTCGAGATTCGGCAGCACGTAGTAGATACCGTTCAGCACTCCCCGGCCGGCGCCGTCCAACTTCTCACCGAGCATTTTCAAGTCGGCCGACAGATGCCCGATGACAAACAGCGCCAGTGTAAAGATCGCGCTGAGCGTGGAACTCGTAAAGGTCGAGAAGAAGAGAGCCATCGCGATGACAACGAGCAACTCCATGAAGATCAAGAGCAGTGACTTGAACAACACGCCCTCGATCGGGACATGCATAAAGTGAAGCACGACAAGCAGGCCTCCCACCATGATGAGCATGTTGACCAGCAGGGTGATGGACAACCCCATGTACTTGCCGAGCAGGAATTCATATCGAGGGACCGGCTTCGAAATGATCGTGTAGATCGTTTTCCTGTCGATCTCCTTACTGACCAACCCGATGCCGACGAAGATCGCAATAATGACGCCGAAGAGATTGATGCTCGCCAGACCCAGGTCAAGAATCAGCCGGTTCGCATCGCCGAGCGTGAGACGCGAGAGCAAGATCGAACTGCCGATCATCAGCAACGCAAACACCAGGAGATTGTAAAGCAGCTTCTCGCGGAGCGCCTCGCGAAAGCTATTCAGCGCGATAGACAGAATCCGCCTCATGATCGTCCCGCTCCCTCCGTTCGAACTTCGCGCATGAAGAGATCCTCCAGTGAGCTCTTGTGCGGCGTGACGGAAATCAGGGTCGCCTTCGCCGCGCGGACCACGTCGAGGACGCTGTTGAGTTCCTCTTGCCCTTTCACGATCAGAAGCGTTCGAGGACCTTGGGATACCGAGCGTTCGATCAGCGGACGAAGGTGAGCGAGGCCTTCCACACTCAAGCCTTCGACCACCATTTCGATCGATTTCGTCGTGCCACTGTCCACAAGCTCATTCACGCGGCCCATCGCGGCAAGCCGGCCTTTGAGAATAATCGCGACGCGATCGCACAGCAGCTCGGCGTCATGAAGAATGTGGGAACTGAAGAAAATCGTTTTGCCGGCCTCTTTCAGTTTTAGGATCAGGTCCCGCACCTCCTTGCGGCCGACCGGGTCCAGCCCGGACATCGGCTCATCCAGCACCACGAGTTCAGGATCGTTAATCAACGCCTGCGCGATACCGACCCGTTGCAACATGCCTTTGGAGAATTTCCTGAGCGGCAAGTCTTTCGCGGCTGTCATCCCGACGAGATCGAGTAGTTCATCAACTCGCCGCTCCAACACGCTGCCCGACAGGGCGAATAGATGTCCATAGAACCGAAGAAACTCCCGACCGGTCAGATAATCGTAGAAATAAGGGGACTCAGGGAGAAAGCCGATTTTGGCTTTGGCCCGTGGGTCGCCGACGGGATGACCGAACAACCGTGCACTCCCACTTGTTGGGTAGATCAGGCCCATCAAGATTTTTAAGGTCGTCGTCTTCCCCGCGCCGTTGGGACCGAGAAAGCCGAATACCTCTCTGCGGTGGACGGCGAGATCGAGGCAATCGACCGCAGTGACCTTCTTGCCCCAAAATCCGACCCGGAAGGTTTTGGAAAGTTGTTCTGTTTGGACAACAAGATCCGCGCTAGGCATCACAGTCACTCCCAGATCCTTGGAAAGACATAGGCCGGCTCGACTTTTGGGAAAACATAGGCGGGAGGCTGCTTCCGCTTGAAAAACGTGCGCAACCGTTCCGGATGCGTCGAACTGCTTACATGGCCGGTCTTTGAATCCAACAGATATTGGCCGCCAAACGGTTCCACTGGAAGATCGGATAACAGTCCATCGCCGACGACCGCCGTCAGAGCGGCTGGAAACATTCCATGTTTTGCGCGATAGATTTCAATCGCTCGCTCGAGGATTTGAATATCACGTTCGATGCTCACTTCTTTCATCCGAGTCAAGAAAAACTCGCGCATCCCCGGATCCTCGGTCTCCCGTAATCGAGCTTCGAGAAAGGCGAGAGCCGTGTCCGGACTTCCCGCTTCGACAGACAAGCGAGTGGCCAAGCCGGGCAGGTAGGCCGGGCGATCAGGCAGGCTGGCCGCCCGCATGATGAATTCCGCACCTTTTCCGGGGTCGGCTAGAAGAAAGTAGTAGTTGTAGCCAAGGAGAAAAGGAATGTTCCACACGCTAGGATTGGCGTCGGCTCCCTTCAGGAGCAGGCGATTGCTCAGATCCACTCGATGGGCAAGATCACCAAGCACCACGCCTCCGGCATAATACGCATAGGAATACTGTGGATCAAGCGTCGTGATCACATTCAAGGCGTGGTACATCCATTCGTATTCATCGGTACTGTTGCGTTTGTTCCCTAAGACCTGTACGAACCTGAGCCAGAGGATGTCTGCGCCGAGATGGTGATAGCCGAGTAATGCGGGTTTGAGATATTCGCCTTTGGGAAGCTGTGCGAGGTTTTCGACCTGTACCAGAGCCCGGTCAAGCCTGGTATCGAGATAGAATTGGAGGCGTGCAAGAGTTGCAAATAGCAGGAGCGCCACAACTGCAATGAACAAAGAGTGCGCAAGTACATTAGCTCTTCTAATTTTTGGAAAGACTAAAACTGCCATTACGATTTGACAGGACCAGATAAAGGAAATCCCGGCAGCTATGGAAGGCTGCCGGGACCCGTTGAACTCGGATTACACTTGTCCTAGTACGTACCGATTGTACAATCGTTCGCACCGTGATCGTTCGTTGAATCCCAAACCGAGATATTCGGATCGCCGTCCAAATTGCTTCGAGCAGCGGCCACGAAGCTGGATTGAGGATTTGCACCCGTCCCTGTCGGAGCCGTGGCTATAGGACAAGACTGGGCAGTCGTGATAGGAGGAGCGGCAACCACGGTGGTGTCCGCCGTATATTGATAATAGACATTACCGGTTGCGACAAACCCGATGTCGCGAAAGGTTCCGGTAAAGACACCACCCGCAGCTTGACAAAAAGTGGCTGCACCAACCGGAGCTACACCAGTACCCCACGGCTGTTGTACAGTTTTCGTTCCAGCCACGACGACCATCGCTACCGGTTCCGCCGGTGCGCCAAGATAGCAGCCGCGTTCCGCTTGGAATGAGATTTCCGACGTGCGGATTGCCTGCAGGTTCGTCTTGGCTTCCGACTGCCGCGACTTCATCTGATACTGCAGGAAGTTGGGGATCGCGATGGCGGCCAAGATACCGATGATCGCCACCACGATCATCAACTCAATCAGCGTAAAACCCTTACTACTGCGTAGTGCCTTCATGATGCTGCCCTCCTTTGGTTGGTTCCTCTGCCTAAACTCGCCGCTCGGTCTCGCTTGCCGATCGTGCGAAGGAGAGAAGCAGCTTCCATGCCCTTGCTCGG
Source organism: Nitrospira sp. Vd2 (assembly GCF_979581665.1). Classification (NCBI taxonomy): domain Bacteria; kingdom Pseudomonadati; phylum Nitrospirota; class Nitrospiria; order Nitrospirales; family Nitrospiraceae; genus Nitrospira; species Nitrospira sp. Vd2. The sequence goes on from NZ_CEFZSK010000007.1 coordinate 62,088, forward strand.
TTGAGTGCGATTGCCGCGTTATCAATGGTTTTCACTATTCCGTACGTACAATCGGATACACGGAGCCGCGGCATGTTACACAGTTTGATACTTAGAGACAAGATTTGGCAGGAAAGATAACTAAAAGCGCTAAGTGGGTAAAACGAAGGCGCCGGCCGGGGAGCGCTTCTAGAAACAAACAGGGAGAGCTTATTTATGAGAAGACGTCTGCGTCGCGGTGTTTTGAGAGACGCGGGCCTTGGCGTCCCGGACCCGCTCTTCTAACGTCGGATCGCCGAAACCATGCTCTTTGTACCGCTCGATGAGTTTCGTGTTCGACGGATCGAGCTCCAGCGAATGGAGCCAGGCCTCTTTGGCGTCCTGCAGCAGATTCTGCTTGAGGTAGACCTCGCCTAAATGCTCATAAATCACCGGATCGTCTTTCACAAGGCGGGTCGCTTTCATGAGCTCGGCTTTGGCTTCATCGAGTAGGCCCATCTTGAAGAGCGCCCACCCGAGGCTGTCCACATAATAGCCGTTATCCGGCTTCAGCGACACAGCACGCTGAGTCAAGGACACCGCTTCCTCGATCTTGATCCCACGGTCGGCGTACGTGTAGCCGAGATAATTGAGCGCATCGGCATGTTTCGGGTCCAACTTCAGAGCCGACTCCATCGCGCGAATGACGTCATCGAACCGGTTCAGCTTGTCATACACCGTGCCGAGGTTGAAATGCAGATCAGGGTTGCTCGGATTGTGCCGGATCCCTTCTTCGAAGGCTTGTGAAGCCTGCGCGTACTGTTCGGCTTGCAGATATGTGAGCCCGAGGAGCAGATAGGCATCGGATTGCTTCGGATTCAGTTTCACGACTTCGGTGAGATGGGGAATGGCATCGTTCGGCCGCTTCAGCCGATAGTAGAGAAACCCCAGGTGCAGGTGCCCGTCGGCGTACCCAGGCTGCATCTCCAGATTGGAGCGATACGCCTCGATGGCCTTGTCGTAGTCTTTCAGTTCCTCATACATCAAGCCCAAGTAATCGCGGATGCGCAGTTCGCCGGGCCGGAGGGACAAAATCTTTGCGAGATGCGTCACGGCATTCCGATAGTCCTTCATCTCGCCATAGACCAAGCCCAAACGGAGTTGAGCATCCAAGTCGTCCGGATCGTTCTGCAACGCGGTTTGAAGTTCAGCCAGCGCCTGCTGATACGCCTTATCTTGCAGATAGAGCCTGATGAGGTGATGGCGCACTTCCTTGCTATGCGGATTGACGGCCTGGAGATAGCGCCGATAGACAGCGGCCGCCTTCGGCCGATCCTGCTGCATTTCGTAGAGCGACGCCAATGCCGTATACGCGGGCTCGAACGTCGCGTTGACTTGCAGCGCTTGCTCCAGGTGCCGCGCCGCTCGGTCGAATTGCTTGGCTTCGATCTCGATCCGACCCAGATGGTAGTACCCAATCGGTGAATCTTTGGCCTTCTCCACACCCTGCTCGAAGACCCGCTCCGCTTCGTCGATGCGCTTGAGGTTTACCAACAGGCCGCCCTTCGAAAAATAGGGTTCGCTTTGCTGAGGATCGAGTTCGATGGCCCGGTCGTACATCGCGAGCGCCCGCTCCGTCTGACCGGCTTTCGCATAGATGCCGGCCATTAACAGAAAGATTTGCGGATCGCGCACGTCGCTCTGGGTCAGCTGCTCGGCAAATTCCACGGCGCGACCGACATCCCCGTTCGTGAAATACAGCGCCGCCAGCCGAGCTTTCAGAAACACGGATGACGGGTCGCCTCGGAGGGCCAATTGGTATTCGTGCAGGGCATTTTCCGTTTCTTGGTTCAGTTCTGCTTCATAGCCACGAAGGAAGTGGTAATAAGCCATCGAATCACGGGGGGCGGCAGGACGCGGAGGAGGCGATGACTCTTTCGTGGTGGACCGTACTTCAGCCTGAGGCACGGTGGTGCAGGATACGATAATGGACAGCACAATGATCAGATTCAGGACAGACCGCACCCATGTGGGACGCGCCGCAGTTACCAGGCAGATCCACTGGATCACTTTGAAACCTCTTGTCTTGGTGTGACCGAACGCAGGACCGCGTGGGAGGTAGTCACTTGGGCCAAATTATAAAGTCCACCGAAGGGGGTGTCAAACCGTGTGGTGCTCTTCCAGGTTCTCAAATTTTGCGAACTTGTCCAAGAACACCAGTTGGCGGTCACCGGTCGGTCCATTGCGATGTTTTTTGACCAGAATATCGGCGATGCCCTTTTTTTCCGTCTCGGCATCGTAAACCTCATCCCGATAAATGAAGATCACGACATCGGCGTCTTGTTCGATGGCCCCGCTTTCCCGGAGATCGGCCAACATGGGAATCGGCGGCTTCCGACTTTCCACGGCACGGCTGAGCTGCGAGAGTGCAATCACGGGGACGTTCAGTTCCTTGGCCAAGGCTTTCAACGACCGAGAAATATCCGAAATCTCCTGTTGCCGCGATTCCGCATCGCTCCGGCCCTGCATCAACTGCAGATAATCCACGATGATCAGATCGAGACGCTTCTGTTCGGCTTTGAGCCGTCTGGCCTTCCCGCGCATCTGCTGCACGGTCAGCGCGCCCGAGTCGTCGATGAAGATCGGTGCTTGCTCCAGCCTGCCAGCCGCCTCGGCCAACCGCCACCAGTCTTCCTTCTGTAACCTGCCGGTACGCAGCGCGTGTGAATCGACACGAGCCTCAGAACTCAGCATGCGGAGCACCAGTTGGGCTTTCGACATTTCCAGGCTGAAAATCCCGACGACAGAGTTGTGCTTCACCGCGGCATGCTGCGCCATGCCTAAGGCCAGGCTGGTTTTCCCCATGCTCGGGCGAGCGGCAATGACGACGAGGTCCGAGGGCTGAAGGCCCGCGGTCAGCTCATCCAACTCGACATAGCCGGTGGGTACACCGGTGACGCTCTTATGGTCCCGCTTCGACAGAACGTCGACGTAATCCAGGCTTTCTTTGATGACTTCCTTCACCCTGATGAAGGATCGTCCCAACTTACCCTGCGCCAGGCTGAAGACGGTGCGCTCGGCATATTCGAGGAGATCATCGACGGGGGCCGATTCATCGTAGCCACGTGAGATGATGTCGGTGGAGGTCGTAATCAGACCACGCAACAACGCCTTGTCGCGAACGATGCGGCAGTGATAACGAACATTGGCAGCCGTTGGCACGACCTGCAACAACTCCGCGAGATAGGCCGAGCCGCCCACGGCCTCGAGGTCGCCCTTCATCTTGAGATGTTCGGTCAGGGTGATATGGTCGATGACCTCGCCTCGCTCGGACAGATCGAGCATGGCTTGATAAATCTTGCGGTGTCCCGTACGGTAAAAATCATCTTCGGTGATGATCTCCATCGCCTTCGCCATGGCGGCATTTTCCAGCAGAATCGCTCCCAACACCGACTGCTCGGCCTCGAGGTTTTGCGGAGGCAGCCTGGGCTGAGATTCATCCGTACGGCTCACCGCCATTGGGTTCATGACGCCTCTTTCATGCGAGCATTATCGAGGGACGAGCGTGAGCAGGTCCTTGAGAGAAATCCTGTTCGGCTTGCGTCTGATCGATTCCGCCGGATTCACGATCACCAGCACGTCGTCCACCGGTGTGGTGTGATCCTGTACCAACACGACGGCACGCGCGCGCAGACGGACGCTTTCTTCCAACATATCGTCACCTGACCCAGTTCCCTGGACGACACGGAAGCCGGCCTGCCGCAGGGCTCGCGCGACCTCAAAGACCTGGGCCTGCTGCTCGGGACGTCCTGAGACGAAAAAATGGATACCGGCCCGCGCCGGCTGCCCTTCGACCCGCTCCATAGCACGAAAGAGCCGATCGACATCGAAGGCAAATCCCGTCGACGGCAGATTGCGGCCGAACCGGCCGATCAAATGGTTATATCGCCCGCCGCCGCCGATCTCATAGCCCAGCCCTTCGGCAAACACTTCAAACACTAATCCATCATAGTAATCGAAGCCGCGAAATTCACCGAGGTCGAGTAGGAGATGGCGCCGAAGGTCCGACGAACACAACAGATCATACACGTCACTCAGCCGATCCAGCGCAATCCGCAATTCACGATCGCGGCCGGCCAGCGCTCGTCCACGAGCAAGTACTTCCTCCCGGCCATAGAGCCCGGGGGTCTCCAACACCGCCGCCGCTTGACTCCGCGTAATGCCCTCTTCTTGCAGGATCTCTTCCAATCTCGGCAGATCTTTTCTGGCCGCCGCCTGCTCCGCCCGTTTTTGGCCGCCCTCCGACAATCCTGATTTGGCGAGTAGTGCTTTGAAGAACCCAACGTGGCCGACTGAGATCTTGAATTCCTCCAATCCCAATCGGCGGAGGCACGCGGCCATCAGCGCGACGATTTCCCCGTCGCTCGCCACGTCATCCGCACCGATCAGCTCGGCACCGACCTGAAAGATTTCGCGCTCGCGGCCCGCGTGTTCGGGTTCATAGCGAAAGACGGTGGTGCGGTAGCACAGGCGCATCGGCACATCCTGGCCGACCATGCCCATCGCGACGATCCGCGCAATTTGCGCCGTCACGTCGGGCCGCAACAAGAGAATCCGCCCCGTCGTGCGATCCGAAAACTTGTAGCACTTCTCGATGAGATCCGGTTCGAGCCCGGCTTGCAGGACATCAAGATATTCAAAGGTAGGCGGGATGATTTCTTGGTAGCCCCATTGCCCGAGGGTATCTAAGAGAAGATCTTCGAGATGCCGTACCCGTTGCGCGGTGTGAGGCAGGATCGTCGCCATCCCGGCGGGAATCAGCGACCGCTCAGGTTTCTGTTCGGCGACGAGTGGAGAACGGACGGACTTCCGTGAGCGGACAGATGAAGGGCGACCCATGGGGACGAAGTCTGCTACAGCCCTCGTGACAGATCCGCGAGCTTGACCGACAGAATATGGGTGGCTTGCTTGATGGCGTGCAAGACGTTCTCGGGAAGGGCGGCATCGAGCCCGATGATCAATAAGGCGTGCCCTCCCCGCTCTTCGCGGGCACACTGCATTCGCGCGATATTGATATTGTGATCCCCGAGGATCTGCCCGACGGCCCCGATGACCCCCGGCTTGTCGATGTTCAGGATCAGCAGCAGGTGTCCCTCGGGGACGACCTCGACCTGGAAATGATCGATCTCGATGATTCGCGGCTCCTTGCGATTGTGCAGCGTACCGGCAATCCGATAGCTCTTCTTCCCCGCTTCGACGCGCACGCGAATCACACTGGTAAAGTCTCCGGCGTCGCTGCTCTTCACCTCTTTGACCTCGATGCCGCGCTCTTTGGCGATGACCGGCGCATTGACGAAGTTCACCGTATCTTCGAGGATGGGAGCAAGGAGGCCTTTCAGCACGGCAATGGTGAGCGGAGCGATCGACAGCGACGCCACCTCGCCGTTGTATTCGACGGTGACACGCTCCAAGCCGCCTTCACAAATCTGCGCCTGCATTCGGCCGATTTTCTCGGCCAATGTGATGTAGGGTTGCAACCGCGGGAGCACCTCCGGCGGGACCGATGGAATATTGGCCGCGCCGCGCGCAATCCCTTTGCTGAAATAGTCGACGATCTGCTCTGCGATCCCGATCGCGACGTTTTCCTGCGCTTCGGTCGTGGAGGCCCCGATGTGCGGTGTACAAATGAAGTTGTCGAGTGCAAGCAACGGGTGGTCTGGTTTGACCGGCTCCTCGTCGAACACGTCGAACGCGGCGGCCGCGACTCGTTTGGACTTCAACGCCTCGACGAGATCGGCCTCATTCACGATGCCGCCTCGGGCGCAGTTGACGATCATCACACCGGGCTTCATTTGAGCAATCGCGGCGGCGTTGACGAGGGATTTGGTCTCGGCGGTGAGCGGCGTATGGACCGAAATGATGTCCGCGCGGCGGTACAGATCCGGCAGTTCGACCAGGTCGACGCCCATTTTGCGCGCACGCTCCTCGGAGAGATAGGGATCGTACGCGATGACATTCATCGCCACGCCTTGCGCGAGCTTGCACAGATAGCCGCCGATCTGTCCCATGCCGATGACACCCAGCGTCTTGTTGTAGAGCTCCACGCCCATGAAGCGCTCTTTCTCCCACTTGCCGCTCTTGGTCGATGCGGTCGCCTGTGGAATGCGGCGCGTCATGGCAAAGATCATGGCCATCGTATGTTCCGCCGTCGTCACCGTATTGCCGCCTGGGGTGTTCATCACCACGATGCCGCGCCGCGTGGCGGCATCCGTGTCGACATTGTCCAGGCCGGAGCCCGCGCGTCCGATCACCTTGAGGTTCGGCGCAGCGGCAATCACCTCGGCCGTGACCTTCGTCCCCGAGCGAACGACGAGGCCGTCATAATTCTTGATCTCTTTGAGCAGCTCGTCTTTGGGCAGTTTCGTCTTGACGTCGACCGAGAACCCGGCCTTTTGGAGAATGTCGACACCTTGCTTCGACAGCGGATCGCTGACTAGAATCTTCACAATTGCCTCGTCTGACGTTACGCCATTAAGAGTTCTTGAGCTTTGCCGACGCCGCTTCCCAGCCTCACGGGATGCCCCAGGCCCTTGAGCACCATCTCGATGGCGGCAATGGCCGTGATGACATCAAAGGTGTCCATGTATCCCATATGGGAAATGCGGAAAATTTTCCCTTTGAGATGATCCTGACCTCCGGCAGCCGTAATGCCATATTGCACGCGGAGATTCTTATAGATGGCCTGACCATCGACCCACTCGGGCGCGGAAATGGCCGTCACAGCATCGCTCGGGGAATCTTTCGGAAACAATGACAAACCGGCCGCCTTCACTCCTTCGCGGGTCGCGTGGGCCAGGCGCATTTGGCGCTTGAAGACATTCTCCAGCCCTTCGGCTTTCAACATCCGTAGGACTTCTTGAAGTCCAAGGATCATTGAAACCGCGGGGGTGTAGGCCGTCTGATTCTTGATTTGCGATTCTCGTTCTTTCTTGAAATTGAAATAAAAGGCGGCATTCTTCGCCTTCTCCGCCATCTGCCAGGCCTTCTCGCTCACGCTGACGAACGCAAGCCCCGGCGGCAGCATCAAGGCCTTTTGCGAGCCCGTGACCACGACGTCCAATCCCCACGCGTCGGTTTTCAAGTCAAAGACGCCGAGCGCCGTGATGGCATCCACAACGAGAATCGTCCCTTCATGAGGCCGAACGACTTCGGCAATTGCCTGCGTTGGATGGGCAACACCTGTGGAGGTCTCGCTCGCCTGGATGAACACGGCCTTGATCGCCGGGTCTTTCTTGAGCGCGTCCGCAATCACCTGCGGATCGACCGCTCGTCCCCACTCCACTTTGATTTCGGTGACTTGAGCACCGAAGGTTTTACAAAGCTTTCCCCACCGTTCGCCGAACTTGCCGCCGTTCACCACCAGCGCCTTGTCGCCCGGGGACAGGAAATTGGCGACGGCCCCTTCCATGCCACCGGTACCGGAGGATGCGAGGATCAGCACGTCGTTACGCGTTTGGAACAACCACTTGAGATCCTCCCTGACCTCGCCGAAGAGTTGAGCAAACTCGGGGGCACGATGATGGATAATCGGGCGCGCCATGGCGAGCAACACCTCGGGAGGGACAGGGGTGGGCCCTGGCGCTAACAGATAGCGTTTTAGCATCCTCGGTACTCCTTCGTCGTAGGTCGAAAAGAGGGGTACGCTATCACAGGGCCTGTATGCTGTCAAGGCAGAAAGAGGCAGAGATGATGCGTTTTCAGGCACTTGCGAGACATTTAGATGAAGACGCGATATGCGTGTGACTGTTTCATGCCTTAGCCGTCCGTCGAGCCGCCGTTGCTTGACAAGGGGTTATCTGGCCGCTACCCTACGGCTGTCCCTAAGAAATGATCCTTTTCACTCTGTACGTATGTTCGAGTTTTTTATGGCTGGCAGGCTGTCGATCCTCCCTCTCGCCACACTCTTGATTTTGACGCTCCTGCAATCGGCGGCCTTTGCCGAAGATTCCGCGGCCTTTCTTGGTCGCCTGTCCATCGAAGTTTCACCCATCACATCAGAATTCCGAGTCGAAGATGCACAGGACAGTGAGTTCTCTCCGTCTGACTCGGATGCCGTTGTGGAAGGTGCTACGTTGGAAAGCGGCACGCCCGCTATCGACGCGGGTCTCCCCCGTGGCCTCTCGCTTTCCCCCGCCTCCATACTGCCTTGGCGATTCGCGGAGGTGTTCGACGCCATAGAAGCAGAATCACAGCCGGTCGAAGTTACCGACGAAACCACCTCCATCCTCGATTTGCCCATTGTTCGCGACGATAAGGTCGAAAGCCACATCCGATTCTTTCAAATCGCCATCCGGGATCGCTTCGAGCAATGGCTCCTCCGGCTCGGTCACTATAAGCCGCTGGTCGAAAACATCTTCACTGAATTCAATCTCCCGAGCGATCTCGTCTATTTATCTCTCGTCGAGAGCGGATTTAATCCGCATGCCTATTCCCGGGCACGTGCGACCGGCCCATGGCAGTTCATGAAGGGCACGGCCCGCTTGTATGGATTACGTGTCGATCAATACGTCGACGAGCGGCGTGATCCTATCAAGTCGACCATCGCAGCCGCCCGTTACCTTCGCGATCTCTACGACCTGTTCGGAGCCTGGCCTCTCGCGATGGCGGCGTACAATGCGGGAGAAGGAAAGGTCATGCGAGCGCTACAGAAAACGCGCGCAGAAAGTTTTTCGGAAATTGCCCGTACGAAACTTCTTCGCCGCGAAACCAAAGAATACGTCCCGCGTTTCATGGCGGCGACCATCATCGCAAGAAACCCAGACCAGTACGGATTCGTGCAAGACCCTCCGGAGCCGCACCAGTTCGAGGAGGTCATCGTGCGCCGGCCGGTCCATTTAAAAACTATCGCGGCCGCGACCGGAATCTCATTTTATGAACTGCGCCGCCTGAACCCGGAACTACGGCTCGACGTTACGCCGCCCGACGACGACAACTACCATCTCAAGATTCCGGTGGGACACCGGGAGACAGTGCTCCAGGCGCTTGAGACTGTCCCGACGTGGAAGCCCGTGCCGGTCGTCGTCAAGAGAGCAAAGCATCGCCTAGAGTCAGGGGGATCCTATCGTGTCCGAGTCGGCGATACGCTCTGGACGATCGCCAAGCGCTTCAACCTGACCGTCGCTCAGCTGAAAGCGAGAAACAGTTTTGCCGTTCGCGGCATCAAGCCAGGCGATCTCCTCACGATCGGTCCAGCCCGGTAACGCTCATTCCGCGTCAGGACAGCATTATTTTTTCTGCTCGGCCGCTGGAGTCGGCAGCGTCGGCGTGGCTGGAGCAGCCGCCTCGGCAGGTCCCTTCTTCGCTTCCAGCGTCTTGGCCCGGACCGTCGCTTCGCCGGCAAACGGGGAATTCGGATAGGACTTGGTCAACTCTTGGTAGTGGGCAAGTGCGCCTTCGGGACGCGACTGACTTTCCTCGATCTTGCCGAGCTCGAACAACATCTGGTCCTTGTTGAGCACGCCTTCCATCTCGAGCGCTAACGTAAAGGTCTTTCTCGCCGCGTCGACATCACCCTTCAATAGCTGAGCATAGCCCAGCCGCTGCAGTACCAGACCGAGCATCATCGGATTATCTCGGTACACCGTGAGATATTTCTGGTAGGCCTCGATCGCCGCTCCCAGCTCGTTCGCCTGCACGAGCGCATTGCCAAGTTGAAACAATGCGAGTTGTGCGCTCGGCGTACGGGGATATTGATCGAGGAGTTGACGGTAGAGCACAATGGCCTGCTTCAGGTTCTGATCGGCTTGCTGCGGTTTATCGACGGGGCGATCAAGATAGAGCTGCGTTGCCTGGTGCTCCAGCTCGAGCGCCCGCTCCGCATTCCGATGGTCGAGCCAGAGCACGACGCCGACGATCGCGGCCGCGACAACAACGACTCCCAGAACAATCGCGACCTGCCGAATGTGCTGCTGAAGAAACAGACCCAGGCGCTCCATCCCGCTGAGCAACTGCGCCTCGTCCGGGGAAGTGACTTTCGTTTGAATACGAATTCGGTAAGACATGGCTCTCTAAGTATAAGCGTTCGCTTATACAGGTTGATCTACAGGATGTCAATTATAGAGCGACCGTTGACAGCATGGAGCAGTGCTGATTAGCGTACGCTAATACAATGTATTCGCAACGGCTCAAGAACCTTGCCGATCGGCATCGACTTCGTCGCCTTCGCGTCCTCAATCCGCAGACGCTGCCGATGATGGACCTTGATGGCAAGCCGGTCCTGTCCTTGGCCTCCAATGACTACTTGGCCTTGTCCGGCGATCCATTATTGAAGCGTGCCGCAGGGGAAGCCATTGAGCTCTTCGGCGTCGGGAGCGGCGCCTCTCGCCTTATCTCGGGCACGTCCTCGGCGCACGGTGAGCTTGAACGGGCGCTCGCTACCTTCAAGGAAACCGAAGCCGCACTCACGTTTAGCTCGGGCTATGCCACGAGCATCGGCGTTATCCCGGCATTGATCGGACCCGGCGGCGTGATTTTTGCCGATCGTCTGTGCCATGCCAGCTTGATTGATGGGTGCCGCTTGAGTGGTGCCGAGGTCCGTGTCTTCCGCCACAACGAGGTCGAGCACCTGGAGCGGTTGCTCGCGAACCGGAGAACCGGCCGGGCGGCACTGATCGTGACGGAAGGGATTTTCAGCATGGATGGCGACGCGGCGCCGCTCCCCGCGCTCGTGGATCTTGCCGAACAATACGAAGCGACGCTCTTTCTCGACGATGCGCATGGAACCGGCGTCATGGGAGCGACCGGCCGCGGCAGTGCCGAGCACTGGCAGGTTCAATCGCGCCTGCCTTTTCATATGGGGACCCTGAGCAAAGCATTCGGCACAGCCGGTGGCTTCATGGTCGGACGATCCGTCTTCATCGAGTTCTTGATCAATACCGCCAAGTCGTTCATTTATTCGACGGCTCCTCCTCCAGCGATCGCCGCCGCGGCGACCGCCGCCATCGAACTGATCGCCAAGGATAAGACCCGGCTAGCGGCCCTCTGGAAGAATCGCGCCTATTGGTTCGAGGGCCTCGCTCGTTTGGGGTTCAAGACCACAGCGACCGTGAGTCCGATTATCCCGATTATCATCGGGACCGAGGAGAAAGCCTTGGCGTTCGCCGAGCACCTCCTCGAATTGGGCGTCTATGCGCCCGCCATCCGACCGCCCACCGTGCCGAAGGAGACGAGCCGGATTCGCACCACCGTCACCGCCGCTCATGAACAGCACCATCTCGATCACGCATTGGCGGCATTCCAAAAAGTAGGCCAAGCGCTCCGGCTGATCTAGCCGCTCTCGTTAGACACCCGTAAAAGTTTCGTTATACTTGTTGAGATTTCGGGCCTGGGCCGGGGAGCCGTGCCGTCTCAATCACGAGGAGATCTATGGACATTGCGCAGCTATTGAGTTTCGGTGTGCAGCAGGGGGCATCGGACTGTCACCTGAGCGCCGGTGAGCCCCCGATGCTCCGCCTCAACGGGGAAATGAAGAAGCTGGACCACCCGCCCTTGAGCAAGCAGGAGGTCCATGCGATGGTCTACGACATCATGAACGACGCGCAGCGGCGCATCTTCGAAGAACAGCACGAGTGCGACTTCTCCTTCGAGATGGGCGAGGTCGCGCGATTCCGCGTCAATGTCTTTATGCAGCTCCGCGGCGAAGGCGCGGTCTTTCGGACCATTCCCACCAAAATACTGCCGCTGGAGCAGCTCGGCATGCCGCCTGTGATCCGCCAGTTATGCGACAAGGAAAAAGGGCTGGTGTTGGTGACCGGCCCGACAGGCTCAGGCAAATCGACGACGTTGGCCGCGATGATCAACTACCTGAATGAAACCTACGAGGGGCACATCATCACAATCGAGGACCCGATCGAATTCGTCCACAAATCGAAAAAGTGTCTCATCAACCAGCGGGAGCTAGGCGCCCATACCCATTCATTTGCCAATGCCCTTCGATCCGCGCTCCGCGAAGATCCGGACATCATCCTGGTCGGCGAGATGCGGGACCTGGAAACCATTCAGCTCGCGCTCACCGCGGCCGAGACGGGCCACCTGGTCTTCGGTACGCTGCACACCTCGAGCGCCTACAAGACAGTCGACCGGGTCATCGACGTCTTTCCGCCAAACCAGCAAGCGCAGGTCCGCGCTCAGTTTGCCGAATCGATCGAGGGCATCATGACACAAACGCTGCTGAAGAAAAAAACGGGCGGCCGGGTTGCCGCCCTGGAGATCCTCGTTGCAACAACGGCCGTCCGGAACCTTATCCGCGAGGCCAAGCTGCACCAAATTCCGGGCATCATGCAGGCCAGCCAAAAGGACGGCATGCAAACAATGGACATGGCGCTCGTCGATCTCGCGAGCCGCGGCCTGGTTACGAAAGCCGAAGCCCAGTCCCGCAGCATGAACCCCAATCTGTTCGCCGGCACGGCGATCGGCGCAGCGTAGCGCCGCGGCTTAGGTGACGTCAGGCCATCGGAGGACTCATGTCGCTCGACATTCGTCAATTGCTGAAAGTCATGGTGGACCGAGATGCATCAGACTTGTACCTCACGGCTGATCTGCCTCCGAACTATCGCATTCAAGGCACCGTGCAATCGATCGGCGACGCGCCGGCCACCAACGAGCAGCTCGAAGCGCTGGCACTCGCCATCATGCGCGAACGGCAACGCAAAGAATTCGAAGAGACCATGGAGATGAACCTCGCCTTGTACTACCCGGACCTCGGCCGGTTCCGTGTCAACATTTTTCGACAGCGCGGGAACGTCGGCATCGTCATCCGGCAGATCAAAGTCGAGATCCAGCCCATCGACAAGCTCGGGCTCCCGCCGATCCTCAAAGATGTGGCCATGACAAAGCGCGGGCTGGTGCTCTTCGTCGGTGCCACGGGGTCCGGCAAATCGACCTCGCTCGCCGCGATGATCGACTATCGGAACGAGCGCGCGGCTGGCCACATCATCTCGGTTGAAGATCCGATCGAGTTCGTCCACCGGCACAAGAAATCCGTCGTCACGCAACGCGAAGTGGGATTCGACACGCATTCGTACGAGGCGGCGCTGAAGAACACGCTGCGGCAAGCGCCGGACGTCATCCTCATCGGTGAGGTGCGTGACCGCGAGACGATGGAGGCGGCCATTACGTTCGCTGAAACCGGTCACCTTTGCCTCAGCACGCTCCATGCGAACAATGCCAACCAGGCGATCGAGCGCATCATGAATTTCTTCCCGGCCGAGCGCCATCAACAGATCTATCTGCAACTGTCGCTCAATCTTCGCGCGATCGTCTCGCAGCGATTGATTCCGTCAGTCGACGGGAAGCGCGTCGCCGCGTGTGAAATCCTGATGGACACGCCGCGAGCCAAGGACCTCATCAAGAAGGGGCAGATTGACATTCTGAAAGAAGCGATGGAACAGGGGATTCAAGAAGGCTCACAGACGTTCGATCACGTCTTGTTCCAACTATACGCCGCCGGCAAGGTCAGCCTGGAGCAGGCGTTGATCAATGCCGACAGCGCCAACAACCTCCGCATCAAGATCAAGCTGGCCGGGCTCAAAGCCGACGACGACGGGCCGCCCACGGCATCCCCGGTGCCCAAAGCCGGCAACCCGAAGGGAGCCGGGCTCCACATCAAAGGGACGGCCCCCGTTAAATAGCACGACTACCATCATATAAGGGTAGAGAGACCGCCGCTAGCGGCCGGTGTCCCCCGTCGTCAACGACTCCAAGTACGCGCCGATCTTATCAAGCGCGCCGGCGCTCAATTTCTTCCCGTACCACCGCGGCATCACGTTCGGCGGATAGCCGGGCACAATGTACGTGCTGGGCGACAGAATTGATTCAATGATGTATTCCCGAACGGTCTTCGCATTCCCGTGATAGTCGGGATCGGCGAGGCGAAGGCGAGCAGAATCACCCATGGTCAGCACCGGCCCGACCCGGCCCTCCGCGCCCGGGATCCCGGGAATCGTGTGACAGACGACACAGCCGGCCCGCACGAACAGTTGTTCGACCGGCTCTTCACCGGTCGCCAACGGCACGAGGTCCGGGGAGATCACGGACGCGCCGCCGCCCGGCGGTCGAGCCGTGGGTGTATACCGGAGGTAGGAAACAATGCTGACAAGCAGCGTGAGGCCGATGACCAGGAAGGTCCAGCTGCGCTCGCTGAGTTTCCCACTCTTGGTCGGTGTTGGGTTTATCTCGCCCATTTGATCGTACAACCGATCGCATGGGTGGCCGGCTCTTCAGGAGACCTGCCGGCGAGGAGCGCGTCGAGGGCGTCACGGAGAAAACGGCGGCGGACATGATCCGGCTGCTGCCAGTTGTCGTCGATCTTCCCGGCATAGGCGAGACGGCGCTGCTGATCGAAGACGAACAACTGCGGTGTGTGAGTGGCTCCATAGGCACGTGCCGTCGCTTGCGAGGCATCGCGAAGGTACGGAAAATTGAATCCCTTGAGCGCAGCCCGTGTCTTCATGTTCTCGAAACTGTCCTCCGGATAGCCGATCTCGTCGTTCGAGTTGATCGCGACGAACTGCACACCTCTTGGCCCGTACTCGCGCTGAAGTGCGATCACGCGGTCCTCATACGCCTGAACATAAGGACAATGGTTACACGAAAAGATGACCGCGAGCACGGACTTCTCACGAAAGTCATCCAACCGATAAAGCCGGCCATCGACTCCGGGCAGCGAAAAGTCGGGCGCACGGTCACCCAATTGCAACACGTCGCTGATTCGTAGAGCGTGGCTCATGACGACAGCCTCTTCACGAGAAAACAGACACCGTCGTTAGGGTGCCGGCGCATCCATGGCACACCGAAAGCCGATACTCGTGTCGCGAAAATCGGGATGCGCCGAGAACCGAGCCGTGACACGGATATTTCTCGGCGGATCGCCCCAGGATCCTCCCCGGATCACCTTCTTCTCGCCGCTCTCCGGCCCCGGCGGATTGTCCTTCGGACTCTTCCCATAGTATTCCCGGTCATACCAGTCGGCGACCCATTCCGCGGCATTTCCCGCCATGTGATAAAGACCGTATGGACTCTTGCCGCCTTCCTTCAATCCGTGTCGAATGCTCATGCCTTCCGTCCCGCTCGTCACCGCGACCAGCGTGATCGGGTAACTCACCCAGAGACCGCGATTGTAGTTGGCGATATCGACGAACGGCTGCATGTCGCCCCACGGGAACCGGCGCTTGTCGGTCCCTCGTGCCGCCTTTTCCCATTCCGCTTCGGTCGGAAGGCGCTCTCCCGCCCATTGACAGTAGGCGTTGGCATCTTCCCAATCCACACCGACGACGGGACGGTCACCCGCGTTCGTCACCGCCTCGTCGTCCCACGAAGGCGGCGTCTCATGGCCGGTCTCCTCCAAAAATTTGGCGTAGCGGGCGATCGTCACCTCAAACTGGTCGATGTAGTAACCCTTCAAGTTCACCGTGTGCTCGGGAAATTCGTTCGGGTTCCCTTGAAACCAGTTGGAGCCGACGTCCTCGGTGCCCATCGTGAACGGCCCCGCCGGGATCAGCACCATCGGTGCTCCGTCCTTTCCGACGATCGTCGTTCCCGCCGCCGTCTTCCCGTCCGTACCCGGTTCCGCCGCGAACAAGCCCGATATCCCGATGCCGATAACGACGCCTGCAGCGGCACAGAAGGCCGCTGCCCCTCCGACCCACCATCGACAAGAAGACAAAAAATAAGACATGGCCGCCTCCCTGAAGTTCCGTCCTGAGCGATTCTACTCCGCGGAGAGGATGGAACCCAAGAGGTCCACGGGACAGGGCGCAGAAGACGCTCCTCAGCGATCGCAGATCTCGCGCGTCGGTTTGACGCCGCTCGGAAACCGCCAACTCGGCCGTTGCCGGAGGAACGGCAGGCGGAGCAGTTCGGCCAGGCGGACATCCTCCGGAGCCTGATAGGCCGGGACGCCAATTGTAATGGCGTCTTGCGGGATGGAAAGCCTGAGCGTGCGGTGCAGGCGATCCCAAATGGTGAGCCCGCTCGACCAGTTCGAATCCGTCTCCTCCCGCACGATCGAGTGGTGAATGCCGTGCATCCGGGGCGTGACAATGAAGCGCGACAACCACTGCTCCGTTCTCTCGGAAAGCCGGACATTGGAATGGTGGAACATGACACACAGCAGCACGAATGTTTGCCAAACCGAGAGAGCCAGCGGGGAGACACCAATGAGGAGGACTTGGCCCGCGCGCCATGGGAGGGAGCACAGCAATTCCGCGATGTGGAATCAGACCGCGGTTGACACGTCGAGGTCCCGATCGATGTGATGGACCACATGGCTACGCCAAAGCCACGGCACCCGATGTAACAGCACGTGCCAGATGTACAGCGTGTAATCCAGCAGCAGGACGGCGAGAGGCAGCTCGACCCAGCTCGGGAGGCACCGTACATTCAACAGCCCCCATTGCCGCTCCTCTACGGCGAGGCTCAATCGTTGAATGACCGGATGCTCGGTCACCTGAAGCGAAGCCGCGGCCAGGGCCGCCATCGCCAAGTTTCGTTCCGTTCGTTTCGAACGCGATTCGACGGTTCGCCGAAGCGGGGATCGTCTTTCCCACCTCCAGAGTCCGACGAACGCCCCAAACACCAGCGGGGCGGTGATCCACAGCGGCAGCGTCGTTCTTAGAATCGCCGTCGGCATCATTGGCGAACCGCCGATCTGCGGGTCCGGATGGCAGCAAGCGCGTCTCTGGCCTCGGGAAGCGCGAGGATGAATGTTCCGAGATGCGCCACCGCGTCGACGATGCAGTAGCCGCACCATCGCTTCTGCACCGACGGCATCTCATAGAAGAGGTACCGAGCGGCGATCACCGCTTCAGCCCCTGCTTTTCCGGCGGCACACAGCGGCAGCCATGGTTGTGCCCTGCCCGTCTCGAACCGCCGGTGGCTGCAATCGCCGCATTGACCGCATGACTGGCGAGGGATACCGTCCCATCCGGCACGCCCCACTGATAGGCGAGGTCGGATGAATTGACACCGTCTGAATCGAACCGACGGAGCGGTGGGTCGGGCAAATGCCGAATCACGCCGGTCTGAAACAGTGAGACGATCGCCATACTCACCATACCAACGAGCGACAGAACGATCATCGCCCGACGCAGTCGTAAGCCCTGCGTCACCCCGGTCTGCAACTCCTGCCGAAGTTGCTCTGCGTTGGTCCTGGTCATCATTCTCATCATCTTACTCGGGTCATCATGGCTGGCGTGTCGGCCGTCTGCTGATCATCTCGTCAAGGGCTCTGCTCTTCCCCGACCCAAAGCGCTTGCCGATTCTCGGTCCACGGATTTGTCTGCGACTCCCCTCGCGCGTTCATTGGCCGTCATTCCTTCTACCAATGCTTACATGGTTGTTGCGGCTATCCAGCGCCGAGAATGTCGTGTACAACTACGTGGAGGTCCATCCGGCGTCCCGCAGCAAATGAAAGTGGGCTCACTAGAAGGCTCGAGGCAGACCACGTGGGGCAAGCGGTCGTAGGTGAGACTCGAACAGTACGTGCGTTCGTCGCGGCACGCCGCCATACCGATCATTTCTTTCAATTTATCAGCGGCGCACAGTGGTACGAACGCCCGGTGCCCGAGCGGCATCGTCTCGTCTTCTACCTTGGCCACATCGACGCCTTCGATTGGAATCTGATCGGGCGGCACGCGTGTAGACTGCCGTCCTTCCATCCGGCATTCGATCGCCTCTTCGCGTTCGGCATCGATCCTCACACCGGCGAGGAACCCCAGGATCAGGCCTCGGACTGGCCCGCAGTCTCGGATGTTCGTCGATATGTGGATGAGGTGTGTCGACGTCTCGATGCCGTCGTTCGGGAAGTCGACCCCGTGTTTCTCGACGTCGCAATCGAGCATCGGTTGATGCATGCCGAAACCTTTACCTACCTGATCCATAATCTATCAGCGCCCGTGGCTGTCGGAAGAATCGCACCGCCGCCTTCGTCTCCCTCTTCTTCGCCTCCACTGAACACGATGATCGAGATTCCCGCCGGGACGGTACGCCTCGGCCGGCAGCGACCAGCAGCGGAGATGGACGCTCCCCCCTTCGGTTGGGACAATGAATTTGGCGAGCACGTGGTTTCGGTCCCGCGTTTCAGAATCAGAAAGCACAAAGTCACCAACGGCGAATACCTGAAGTTCGTCGAGGCCGGCGCCGACCCTCCACACTTTTGGAGACGCGCTGGAACCGGATGGCTCTGGCGGACAGTGTGGGGCAAGATTCCGTTGCCGCTAGACTGGCCCGTCTATGTCACGTGGCATGGAGCCGACCGCTACGCGCGGTGGGTCGGACAATCGTTGCCGACCGAAGCACAGTTTCACCGCGCGGCCTATGGCACCCCGCAGGGCGATGAACGCGCCTATCCCTGGGGCGACGCCGCGCCTGATCCTCGCCACGGCAATTTCGACTGTCGATACTGGGATCCCGTGCCGGTCACGGCTACGCCGGCGGGGGATAGCGCCTTCGGCGTCTCGCAGCTCGTCGGGAACGGCTGGGAGTGGACTCAAACGATCTTCACGCCGTTTCCCGATTTTCAGCCATTTCCGTTCTATCCCGGTTACTCGGCACCTTTTTTCGACGGCCGTCACTACGTGCTCAAAGGGGCCTCGCCCCGCACCGCTGCGCGCTTGATCCGCCGATCGTTCCGCAATTGGTTTCGGCCGAACTATCCGTACGTCTATGCCAGTTTTCGATGCGTTGAGAACTGAGGCGCATCCGCGGTCGAGGGCTGCCGCCACGGTGGAGGCGTTCGCGGACGCCGTGCGGGCCGGACTGGCCCGGCCACAACGGGAACTTCCGTCCACCTACCTGTATGATGAGTTGGGCACCGCGCTGTTCGAGGCGATCACCTGTTTGCCGGAGTACGGGCTCACCCGCGCCGATGAGCGCCTGCTTCGTCGATATGCGCCGGCGATCCTCCACCGTCTACCGCCCTCACTGCTGGTCGCCGAACTCGGAAGCGGCAGCGGGCAAAAGACGCGCTGGGTGCTGGAAGCCTTGGTCCGCCGGGAGCCGGTCCAGTACTTTCCCATCGACATCTCAGTGTCCGCGCTCGAGAAGTGCCGGCGCGCGTTGTGCGACCTCGCCGGCGTTACCGTAGTCGGCTTGGAGCGATCCTACCTGGAAGGTTTATCTGAAGTCGCCGCGTCCCGGCGGCCGGGGCAAACCCTCCTTGTCTTGTTTCTCGGGAGCACCATCGGCAACTTCGACCGTCCCGCCGCGGCAGAATTCCTCACGAAGATCCGCCGCTGCCTGTTGCCCGGCGATGCATTGCTCGTGGGAGCCGATCTGGAGAAGCCGAGAGGCACGATGCTCGCCGCCTATGATGACTCGATCGGTCTCACGGCCGCGTTCAACCTGAACCTGCTGGCACGCATCAACCGGGAGTTGGCCGGTGATTTCGAGCTCCGACACTTTCGTCATATGGTCCGCTATGACGATCGGGAGCGCCGTATCGAAATGCACGTTCAGTCAGAACGATCCCAGCGCATTTCGATCAGGATGGCGGATGTGATGTGCACATTGCAGAAGGGCGAATCGATTCGAACGGAAGCCTGCCATAAGTTCGACGTGGACGAGATGCGAGTCCTCGCAAGAGACACCGGCTATCGCTGCGTCGAGCAATGGGTCGATCGAGACTGGCCGTTCGCGGAAAACTTGTGGATCGCGGACGGGACGCCGACCGCTGCCCTCTAACATGGGTGTGGTCGTGTCGTTTCAGCACGTCTCCGCGCGGCTCGGGCGAGCCGACGTGCTGCACGACTTCACGCTGGATGTCCACGCCGGTGAGACGCTCGTGCTGCTCGGCCGAAGCGGCTCGGGCAAGACGACCGCGCTGAAGATGGTGAACGCCCTCCTGTTCCCGAGCGCCGGTCTGGTCTTGGTCGACGGAAAGCCAACCACCGCCTGGGACCCGATTCACCTCCGGCGCCGGATCGGCTACGTGATTCAAGAAGGCGGACTGTTCCCGCACTTCACGATCGCGGACAATGTCGGCCTTGTCCCTCGTTTGCAAGGCTGGCCGCCCGCCGCTATTCAGGCTCGTGTGCGCTCGCTCCTCGATCAGGTCGGGCTTCCGTACGACGAATTCGCGCCCCGATATCCGCGGGACTTGTCCGGCGGGCAGCGGCAACGGGTCGGCGTCGCGCGCGCGCTCGCGGCCGATCCGCCGCTCTTGTTGTTCGATGAGCCGTTCGGGGCGCTCGATCCCGTGACCCGTCTGGATCTCCAGCATCAGTTTCTGGCCTTGCGCCGGGAGCTCGGGAAGACGGCCATCTTCGTCACCCACGACGTGCGGGAAGCGCTGGCCCTGGCGACCCGCATCGCGCTGCTGGCCAAGGGGGCCCTCGACCTCGTCGTCACGCCATCGGAGTTCCTCGCGGCGCCGACCGAGGAAGCACGCGCGTTCCGGGCATGCTTGGAGCAGGGGTAACAGGTGGTCCCGACGCTGCTGGGCGAGTTGTTCGATTTGTCGATCGAGCACCTGCTGCTCGTCACCGTCGCCATGACGATTGCGGCCGCACTGGCGATCCCCACGGGCGTTCTGCTCACGCGCCGCGCGAGACTCCGTGACTGGCTGCTGGGATTGGCGAATGTGCTGCAGACCATCCCGAGCTTGGCGCTCTTCGGGTTTTTGATTCCGATCCCCTGGCTGGGCGGAATCGGTCCGCACACGGCTATTGTCGCGCTCGTGCTCTATGCACTCCTGCCGATGCTGAGAAATACGGTGACCGGCATCCTCGGCGTCGACCGCTTCATTCGTGAATCGGCCATTGCGCTGGGCATGACGAATCGGCAACTCCTCTGGCAGGTGGAACTGCCGTTGGCCGCCCCGACGATTCTCGCCGGCGTGCGGATTGCCACCGTGACGACCATCGGCACGGCGACCATTGCTGCGGCGATCGGCGCAGGCGGGTTGGGGGTGTTTATCTTTCGCGGACTCGCGTCCGTCGATTCGCTCCTGCTGCTGGCAGGCGCGGTGCCCGCCGCCGTCATGGCCATCGGTGCGGACCGAGGACTGGAATGGATCGAACGAAAATTCTCGCCGCATTGATCCTGCTCGCCTTCCTGGTCGGCTGCGCTCAGCAGGACCGCCCGATCACCGTCGGCTCGAAGAATTTCATCGAACAGGTGTTGCTGGGAGAAATCATAGCGCAGCACCTCGAGCACAGGCTCGGTCGTCGCGTGTCTCGCAAGCTGAATCTCGGCGGCACCATGCTCGCGCACAAGGCTCTGGTAAAGGGCGAGATCGACCTCTATCCGGAATATTCCGGCACGGCCTGGACCGCCGTGCTTGGTTTTGCGCCATCCGCGGACGCCGACGACCTCTTCGCCCGCGTCCGGGCAGAATATCAGCGGCGGTTTGCCATTCGATGGTTGGACCCGCTCGGATTTGACAATGCGTTCGCCATGGTGATCCGCCGAGAGGATGCACGGACCCATCAGATCGAATCGCTCAGCGATGCCGCCCGCTATCGGGCAGGGTGGACGCTTGGAGTGGGCTACGAATTCCAGCAACGGCCCGACGGGCTCAGAGCGCTGTTGGACACGTACCAGTTGCCGCTGACCGGCCCGGTGCAGACCATGGACTTGGGACTGCTGTACCGCGCGCTCCAGCAACGCCACGTCAGCATGGTCGCGGGCAACGCGACCGACGGCCTCTTGTCCGTGCTCGATGTGACGCTGCTGCGGGACGACAAAGGGTGCTTTCCTCCGTATCAAGCGGCCATCGCGGTCCGAGAGGAGTCGCTCATGCGCACGCCGGGACTCGAAGCCGCGCTCAAGGAATTGTCTGGAACATTGAGCACCGAGACGATGCGCGGGCTCAATCATCAGGCGATGGACCAACACGGCCGGGTGCAAGAGGTGGCCCGTCAATTCTTGAAGGATCGCGGCTTGGCGGACTAGAGCACGCCGAACTGGATCGCGCTCGAACTCTTCAGAACACGTCCATCGCGCGGCGCATCGTGCAAGTACTTGCGCCGCTGCGCGATGTCGGCGTCGGTCTCGGTCGGAATTTTCTGTCATCATTTTCAGCTCCTCTCCCAGCAGACCACGAAGCGCAACGATTCCGGGCGCTTGTCATCTCATCGCCCTTCACCGCCTTGAGCGGCTCGCCGGAGAATGTCCGTGATCAACTAGTGTCCTGTCTCTGAAGTACGTGGAATAAGTTGTGCATTGGTGGTGTCCTC
>NZ_CEFZSK010000008.1:0-78842 GCF_979581665.1 Nitrospira sp. Vd2
TCCTGGCCAGCGTGGCTCGATTTTGTCAGCGCACTTCAGAGACAGGACACTAGATCCGAAACCGCGCCTGTATAGCACAACGGGGCCAACCGCACAAGCGCAGCATTGCGACCCCTCCGACCGCATGCTACGATACGACCTCTTTACCCATGGCGTTCCCTCAACTCGACAAGGTTTACGACCCGAAGCAGGCTGAAGCACGGTGGTACCGGTTCTGGATGGAGCACCAGTATTTCCACGCGCGACTCGATCATCCCGGTCAACCCTATTGCATCGTCATCCCGCCGCCCAATGTGACCGGCTCCTTGCACATCGGCCACGCGCTCAACAACACCTTGCAAGACATCCTCATTCGCTGGCGCCGGATGCAGGGCCGAAATGCCCTCTGGGTGCCTGGCACCGACCACGCCGGCATCGCCACGCAAAACGTGGTCGAACGCCAAGTGATGGCGGAAGGGTCGTCTCGGGAAGCATTGGGCCGCGATCGATTCATGGCCCGGGTATGGCAATGGAAAGCGCAATCGGGCGAGACGATCCTCCAACAGCTGAAACGATTGGGAGCCTCGTGCGACTGGGATCGGCTGCGCTTCACGATGGACGAAGGCCTCTCCAAAGCGGTGCGCGAGGTGTTCGTTCGGCTCTATGAAGAAGGACTGCTCTACCGAGGCGAGCGGCTGATCAATTGGTGCCCGCGATGCTTGACGGCTCTCTCCGATATTGAAGTCGAGCACGAGGAGACCAAAGGCAAGCTCTACCATATTCGCTATCCGCTCGCCGAGGCCCCTGCCACGGTTCTCGTCGTGGCGACGACCCGGCCGGAAACCATGTTGGGTGACACCGCCGTCGCCGTGCATCCGAACGATTCACGCTACCGGCATCTGATCGGGAAGCGCGTCCGCCTTCCCTTGACCCGTCGTGACATTCCGATCGTCGCCGATGGCATCCTCGTCGATCCCGAGTTCGGCAGCGGCGTCGTGAAAATCACGCCGGCCCACGACTTCAACGACTTTCAGGCCGGAGAGCGCCATGGTCTGCCGAGGTTCGCCATTTTCGACGCGCACGCCCGGCTCGATCCAGTGGGATTGGAGAAGGCCGCGGTGGACCCGACGATCATCGAGGTCATTCAAGGTCTCCCCGTCGCCAAAGCCCGCACAAAGATCGAGGACCTGCTGAAGGAACGGGGCGCCCTCGCCAAGGTGGACGACCACAAGATGGCGCTCGGCAAGTGCTACCGCTGTAAGACGGTGGTCGAGCCCTACCTCTCGCCGCAATGGTTCGTGAAGATTCAGCCGCTGGCCGACCCGGCGATCAAGGCGGTCGAGGAGGGCCGGGTCCGCATCATCCCGGAAGGGTGGGTCAACAACTATTTGGGCTGGATGCGGGACATCAAGGATTGGTGTGTGTCCCGACAGATCTGGTGGGGACACCGCATTCCCGCCTGGTACTGTCGCGCTTGCAACGCCGGCGCCATCATTGAATCGAACGGGGCGGGCGGGGAAAAGTCCTACACGCTCCTTGCCCAGGCAAAACCGATCGTGGCCCGTGACGCACCGACGACGTGTCCAACCTGCGGCGGTGGCGACCTCATTCAGGATTCAGATGTGCTCGACACCTGGTTCTCGTCGGCCCTCTGGCCGTTCTCGACGCTCGGCTGGCCCGATCAGACGCCGGACCTCGAGAAGTTTTACCCGACCTCTACGCTCGTCACCGGGCTGGATATTCTGTTCTTCTGGGTCGCCCGGATGATCATGATGGGACTCAAGTTCATGGGCGACGTGCCGTTTCGAGACGTCTACATCCATGCGCTCGTCCGGGACGCCGAGGGCCAGAAGATGAGCAAGTCGAAAGGCAATGTCATCGATCCCTTGAGCGTGATGACGACGTACGGGACCGACGCGCTGCGCTTCACGCTCGCGTCGATGGCGTCGCCCGGCCGCGACATCAAGCTCGCTGAAGAACGGATCGAGGGCTACCGCAATTTCGCGAACAAGATCTGGAACGCCGCGCGCTTCATCTTGATGCACGCCGAGGGGACACGGGACGCCAGCCCGGCGCCCAACCGGTCCTTTGCCGATCGCTGGATCCTCGCTCGTCTCAACCACACCATTCGCACGGTCACGTCGTCACTGGAACACTACCGGTTCGACCAGGCGGCCGGACACCTCTACCGATTCATCTGGCACGAGTACTGCGACTGGTATCTCGAATTGATCAAGCCGGCCCTTCAGGACAAGGAGTCGGTCGACGCGGCGCGCACGCGGCACACGCTGCTCGAATCGTTCGAGCTGACGCTGCGCCTCCTTCATCCGTTCATGCCCTTTGTCACCGAAGAAATCTGGCAGGCGTTGCCGCACAACGGGACGCAGACGGCCAGCATCATGGTGCGCACGTATCCCACCCCGGCGGCAGCATGGGATTCGGACGATGTGGAACGACAATTTGGCACGCTGGAGCGCCTCGTGACGTTGGCACGCCATGGACGGGCACTGCTCGCCTACCCGCCTGGCACATCGCTCCGTTTCTTCGGTGCCGCGAAAGATCGAGATGAGCAGGCGACATTGGTCGCGCTGAAACCACACATCGAGCTATTGGCCCGCGGCACGTTGACGCTCTCCCCGAGCGACGCCTGGCCCTCGCGGGTGCTGCGGCTCGTGTCGGAAGCCGTGACGGTCGGCATTGCGGTCGAAGGCGAGGTCGACGTGCGCAAAGTGCTCGACCGCATCGCGAAGCAACGCGACGAGGCCGCAAAAGAACTGAAGCGGTTGGAGGGCAAGCTCGGCAATGCCGAGTTCGTGGCCAAAGCGCCGCCGGAGGTCGTGGCCGATCACCGCGAGCGGATCAGCCTTCTCATCCACGACCAGCGCCTCCTCACGAGTAGCGAAGAGCAGCTGGTCGCCATGCTGAGCGGAGCCTAGCAGCACGGATGCCGGGACCGCCGCAGTATCAAATCGAACAGGTTGTTCGTCGCGCCTTGGCTGAGGACCTCGCGTCGGGCGATGTCACGACGCGCGCGCTCTTCCCCGATGCCGTGCCGGCTCGAGCGACCATCGTCGCGCACCAGTCACTCATCGTCGCGGGGATCGTCGTCGTCCGGGAGGCCTTCGCGCAGGTCGATCCGACGATGTCGATCACTCGCGCCGTGCTGGACGGCAGTGTTGCCAAAGATGGCCAAGTCATGTTGACTGCCGAAGGGGATGGCCGTTCCCTGCTCATGGCCGAACGCGTGGCGCTCAATTTTCTGCAACGACTCTCCGGCATTGCGACGCTCACCCGTGCGTTCTGCCAGGCCGTACAGGGCCATCGAACACGCATCACCGACACACGCAAAACCACGCCCGGGCTGCGCGCGTTGGAAAAGTGGGCGGTGCGGCTCGGCGGCGGCCGCAACCATCGGTCGTCGCTCTCCGACGGGGTCCTGATCAAGGACAACCATCTCGCACTGTTGAAGGCCCGAGCGCGATCAACAGACGAAGCCATCCGGTCGGCACGAGAACGGGCGCCGCACGGCTTGCGGTTCATCATCGAGGCCGCATCACTGAAAGACGTCGAGATGGCGCTCGGAGCCGGTGCCGAGGTGATTCTGCTCGACAACATGACGCCGACTCAGGTCCGAGAAGCTGTGGCACTGATCAAAGGCCGTGCTGTCGTGGAAGTGTCGGGCGGCATCACGCTCGCGACCGCACGTGACATGGCGGCGGCCGGGGCCGACTATCTCTCGATCGGTGCCTTGACCCATTCGGCGCCGGCCGCCAACATCAGTATGGATCTCACTCCCCTTCCTGCGCGACGCCGCCGATGAACGTCCTGTCCGCTTTTCAACCGCTGACCACCGAGCGGATCCGTCGCACACTCTGCACGAGGCAATGCGGCCGTCACCTTCATCTCGTCGAGCAAACCGAATCGACCAACACGCTTGCCTTTACGCTGGCACAAGCCGGTGCCGTCGACGGCACGGCGGTGATCGCCGAAGCGCAAACGGCCGGACGCGGCCGCCTCGGTCGGCTGTGGCATTCCCCGGCTGGGCAGAACTTGTATTGCTCCGTTGTACTTCGCGGCACACCACCGGCTGAATGCATGGCGCGATGGTTGTCGTGGATTCCGTTGTTGTCTGCGCTTGCCGTGGCCCGCGCAATCCATGCCATCACCGGCCTGTCCGCCGTCGTGAAATGGCCGAACGATGTCCTCCTCAACGGCCGCAAGGTTGCCGGCATTCTCTGTGAAAGCACCGGACGAGAGGACAGCTTCGTGATTGTCGGCGTCGGCGTCAACGTCAATGCGCGGCAGGATAGCTTTCCGCTCGAGCTGCGAGACACCGCGACCTCCCTCGCAATCGAAGCCGGACGGCCATTCGACCGCGCCGCGCTCGCCGCCACACTGTTTGCCGAGCTTGAAATCCGACGCGACACCCTTCTTCGCGGCGAGATCGACGATATCCGGCGAGAATATGATGTCCGCTGTGCCACCCTTGGGCAACACGTGCGGGTTGAACGTCCGGATCGCGACACGATAGAAGGAATTGCGGAGGCGATTACGGCGGACGGCGCCTTGCACGTGCGCCTGGACGGAGCCCAACCCGGTTCACCGGCGTCGGAAATCATTCGCGCCGGCGACGTCTTCCATCTGCGGCCGATCCGGGCATCAAGCGAATCTTAGAATAGCAATATGCTGCTTGCCGTCGACATCGGCAATTCGAACATCGTCTGGGGCGTCTTCGATCAACGGACGCTCAAAGGCCACTGGCGGATCGCCACGAAAGCGGCGCAGACGGCTGATGAATATGGCCTGCTCTTTCTGGGCTTGTTGCACACGTCCCATCTCGCTCCCGGGGACATCACCGGAGCGATCATCTCCAGCGTCGTGCCTTCGTTGACCAACACGTTCGAAGAGATGATCGACACCTATTTTCATCAGTTGCCGCTGATCGTCTCGCCCGATCTTGATCTCGGCGTGCAGGTCGCCTATCCCAATCCACGCGAAATCGGAAGCGACCGTCTCGTGAACGCGGCGGCTGCCTACGATCACTATCGGACGACCCTGATCATCATCGACTTCGGCACGGCAACGACCTTTTGTGCCGTCACCGGGGACGGACGGTACTTGGGGGGGGCAATTGCCCCCGGACTCGGTATTGCGGCCGAGGCGCTGTTCTCTCGAACGGCAAAGCTTCCAAAGATCGATCTCGTGCGGCCGAAGACGGTTATCGGAAAGGATACTGCGAGCAGCATGCAGTCCGGGCTCATCTTCGGCTATGCTGGGCTCGTCGATGAAGTCGTGCAGCGCATGCAGACGGAGTTGGGACAGCGCGCGACGGTGATCGCAACCGGAGGTCTCGCCACGCTGATCGCACCGGAATCGAAGACCATTCAAGAAGTGCGCCCGTATCTGACGCTTGAAGGACTTGAACTACTCTACCGCCGCACCCGAGGCGAGGAGTAATCTGCTGCCATCCATCCCGCCTGTTCGTTCAAACAAAAAAACTTGCCCTGGTTGACTTTACACCCCAGGTGGCTATCTCGACGCAAGCAGGGAGTTACCGTGACCACAGAGAACAAAAACAGTCAAACAGTCAGCAACTTAGACGAAAGCGAGCAAACCCAGACCGGACAGCAGGACGTAACCGCAGACGGCCGCGAGGTCCTTCAAGCCAAGGACGAGGAACTGAAAGCGTTGAACGACAAGTATCTGCGGTTGGCCGCGGAATTTGAAAACTACAAGCGGCTGACACAACGCGACCAGCGGGAGCAGACGAAGTTCGCCAATGAAACACTGTTGAAGGAACTCCTGCCCGTCGTCGACAACCTGCAGCGGGCCCTGCAATTCGCGCAGGGCGAGACGAACACCACGAACGGTCTGGCGCAAGGAGTGGAACTGACGTTGAAACAATTTCTGGAAACACTCAGCCGGTTCGGCGTGAAGCCTGTCAAGAGCATGGGTGAGACATTTGATCCGTCAAAGCATCAAGCGGTGGCGAGCGTGGAGTCGGCCGACTCCCCTCCGCACACCGTGGTTCAGGAGCATCAACCCGGTTACCTTCTGCACGATCGGATCCTGCGACCAGCGATGGTAACTGTTGCAGCCCCAACGGGGGCGTCACAGCCGAGCCCCGATACACAGGAAGGAGAGCATCATGGGTAAAGTGATCGGCATCGATCTGGGGACCACCAATTCCTGCGTCGCGATTATGAGCGGTGGAGACCCGGTTGTTATTGCCAATGCAGAAGGCAGTCGGACGACGCCGTCGGTCGTGGCGATTACCGACAAGGGGGAGCGCCTCGTCGGGCAAATCGCCAAGCGACAGGCGATCACGAATCCGGAGAATACGATTTTTTCCGTCAAGCGACTGATGGGCCGCAAGTTTCAGAGCCGCCAGGTCCAGGAAGCGATCAAGCGCCTGCCCTACAAGGTGGTCGAAGCGAGCAATGGCGACGCGCACGTGGAAATCCGCGGCAAGCGCTACAGCCCGCCGGAAGTGTCGGCCATGATTCTTCAGAAGATGCGGCAGACGGCGGAAGACTATCTCGGCGAGAAGGTCACCGAGGCGGTCATCACCGTGCCGGCCTACTTCGATGACAGCCAGCGGCAAGCGACCAAGGACGCCGGCCAGATCGCGGGATTGAACGTACTGCGCATCATCAACGAGCCGACCGCCGCGTCGCTTGCCTACGGTCTCGACAAGAAGAAGGATGAGCGCATCGCCGTCTATGACCTGGGCGGCGGCACGTTCGATATCTCCATTTTGGAGATCGGCGAAGGCGTCTTCGAGGTGAAGTCGACGAACGGCGATACGTACCTCGGCGGCGATGACTTCGACCTCCGGATCATGGATTGGCTCGTAGATGAGTTCAAGAAGGATCAGGGCATCGATCTGCGCAAGGACCGCATGGCCCTGCAGCGGCTGAAGGAAGCGGCCGAACGCGCGAAGATCGAGTTGTCGTCGTCCCAGGAAAGCGAAATCAACCTGCCGTTCATCACGGCGGACGCGAGCGGACCGAAGCACCTCGTCATGAAGCTGACTCGCGCGAAGCTCGAGCAACTGGTGGATGACCTCATCCAGCGAACGATCGAGCCGTGCAAGAAGGCGCTGGCCGATGCCGGCGTGACGCCACGGGACATCAACGAGGTCGTGCTCGTCGGCGGCATGACGCGCATGCCGAAGGTGATTCAGGTGGTGCGTGAGTTCTTCGGCAAAGAGCCGCACAAGGGCGTAAATCCCGATGAAGTCGTCGCGATCGGTGCGGCGATCCAAGGCGGCGTGCTGAAGGGCGAGGTCAAGGACGTGCTCTTGCTCGACGTGACGCCGCTGACCCTTGGGATCGAAACGCTGGGCGGGATCTTCACGCACCTGATCGAGCGGAACACGACGATCCCGACGAAAAAGAGCCAGGTCTTCTCGACCGCGGCGGACAACCAAACGGCGGTGACGATCCGCGTCTTCCAGGGCGAGCGCGAGATGGCAAACGACAACAAGCTGCTCGGCCAGTTCGACCTGGTCGGCATTCCGCCGGCTCCGCGCGGCATGCCGCAGATCGAGGTCACGTTCGACATCGATGCCAACGGCATCGTGCACGTCTCGGCGAAAGACCTCGGGACGCAGAAGGAGCAGTCGATCCGGATCACCGCATCCAGCGGTCTCTCGAAAGACGAGATCGACAAGATGGTGAAGGAAGCGCAGTCGCACACCGAGGAAGACAAGAAGCGCCGTCGGTTGGCGGAAGCGCGGAACCAAGCGGACAATCTGATCTACACGACCGAGAAGAATCTCTCCGAGCACGGCGACAAGATCGGTGAGGAAGAGAAGACCCGCATCAAGGACGCGATCGGGTCTGTCCGGAAGGCCATGGAAGGTGACGATCCTAGCGCGATCGAGTCGGCCGTGCAGGCGCTCACCACGGCGTCGCACAAGCTCGCTGAAGAGATGTACAAGAAGGCCTCCGCCGGGGCCGGTGGTGCCGGACCGACGGGTGGGACGGAGCAGGCCAACGGCGGTGCGGGAAAGACCGATGAAAAGGTCGTCGACGCGGAATTTGAAGAGGTAGACAAAGACAAAAAGTAATGTAGAATAGCGACCGACAACGCCGGGTTATGCCTCGCATGATCCGGCGTTTGCTTCACCAGCCTGGAGCTGCGTTGGCGGTCTCCATCACACGAGGCGGAAGGCCGATGCATGGCGGCTCGTGTCAGCCGGCGCGAACGATACCAGGCGTAACCCCGTATGGAACACGTGGCCAAACGCGATTACTACGAAACCCTCGGTGTTGACCGCAACGCCTCCGACGAGGAGATCAAGAAAGCTTTTCGCAAGCTCGCCCGTCAGTATCATCCGGACCTCCACAACGGCGACCATCAGAAGAAGGTCGCCGGGGAAAAGTTCAAAGAGATCAACGAGGCCTATGAGGTCCTGAGCGATCAGGAGAAGCGGCGTCGCTATGACGCATTCGGTCATGCCGGCGGACCGCAGGGGTTCGGGGCCGAAGGCTTTGACTTCGGGCGCGGCGGCTTCAACGACATTTTCAACGATATCTTCGAGGATTTCTTCGGCGGCGGCACACGCGGTGGTCAGCGCGCCGAGCGTGGCTCTGATCTTCAATACAATCTCGAGCTGTCGTTCGAAGAAGCGGTCTACGGCAAAGAAGCCAAGCTCAAGATTCCGCGCTGGGAGATGTGCCAGGAGTGCAAAGGGTCGGGCGCACGTTCAGCCGCCTCACTGAAGGTGTGCCCGACGTGCAAGGGTGCCGGGCAGCTTCGCTTCCAGCAAGGCTTTTTCAGCATCAGCCGGCCCTGCAATCAATGCGAAGGCGCCGGGCAGATCATTTCCGATCCGTGTCCGACGTGCCGCGGGCGAAAGCGGGTCCATCGCGAGCGAACCTTGTCCGTGAACATTCCGGCCGGGATTGAGTCCGGTATGCGGTTGCGGTTGGCGAACGAAGGAGAACATGGCGTGAACGGCGGCCCACCCGGCGATCTGTACGTCGCCGTCACGGTGAAGCCGCACCCGGTCTTTACGCGCAAGGGCAACGATCTGCTGTGCGAAGTCCACGTGCCGTTCGTCACGGCGGCGCTCGGCGGAAAGATCGAAGTCCCGACGTTGAGCGGCAATACGATCGTGAAAATTCCTGCAGGCACGCAGCCGGACAAGACCTTGCGGCTGAAAGGATTGGGGGTCCCGAGCCTCAAGGGTCAACACACCGGCGATGAGATCATTCGGGTGAAGATCCAAATCCCGACCAAATTGAGCGTGCGCCAAAAGGAGTTGCTGACCGAGTTCGCCAAGGAAAGCGGCGTGTCCCTCGATACGGAAGGCGACGGTTTCTTCGACAAGATGAAGACCTTCTTCGAATAGCGTCACCCAGACGCATGCCCGTCTTCTTCATTCCCTCCCCTGACATCAACGGCGACACGCTCACGCTCACCGGCCCGCTACTCGATCATCTTCGAAAGAGCCTGCGCACGAAGATCGGCGAGACGTTGACGATCGGCGATGCGCAGCGGACCCGCTATCGCATTCGCGTCACCTCGATCACCTCCAAAGCGCTGCATGGCGAGATTCTCGATCGGTCTTCCGATCCCCGGCCGCGATACCCGTCCCTCATCCTCGCGCAGGCGCTCCTCAAAGGGGACCGGATGGATTGGGTGATTCAGAAGGCGACGGAGCTGGGCGTGATGGGCATCGTCCCGGTGATCACCGAACGCGTCATCGTTCGGCCCCGTGATGAGCGGGTGGAATCCCAACTCGACCGGTGGCAACGGATCGCACTCGAAGCCGCGCAACAGTCCGAGCGCTGGGACATCCCGACCATTCAACGCCCGGTGAAGATGCAGCAGTGGGTGCAGGAGACGCAGGTCTCGTGCAAGCTCTTTCTGGCCGAACGATCGCACGGGGTGACGCTCGGGAAGGTCGATTTGCCTGAGGGCGATACGTCGATTGTCTGCGCGATCGGGCCGGAGGGCGGCTGGACCCGCGACGAACAGGCGCTCTTGCTCGGTGCCGGCTTCATTCCTGTCGGGCTGGGATCTCGGATCCTGCGGGCGGAAACGGCGGCTCTGGCGGCTCTGGCAATTCTTCAGAGCCGCGTCGGAGCCTTTGAGCAAGGGTAAAATACCGCGGAGGGTGGCGGAACGTTCTCGCCTTGATCTACCTGAGGTCCTGCAACGAAGCTTCGCGCACGAATGCAGCCTTTGCAAGGATTGGATGTTCGGCCATTGCGGCTTTCAGCGCATCGAGCATTGTCAGCGGCGTCGTCTCCCCTGACTGAAGGAGCATCCCGAACTTCTCCTGCACCAACGCGAAGAACGTCTCATGGTGCTCTTCAGGGACACCCAGCAACACAGCCAGAGACGTCAAGTGCTCGCCGCCGCCCTGCGCCATCTCTTGGGCAAGGGCCTCGAAGGCGCCGTCCGCCATATTGATGTGCTTGTTCTTCATGACCACGCCGTCGTTCGTACAGCCCGACGTGCCCGACGAAATCCCGAACGTCTGACTGCCGAATGTCCCGTTGGTCGTCGCCATCATCACCTGCGGCGCAATCTGCTTTTGTCCGCCGTAATCGCTCCATGCCAATTTGCCGAGGCCACAGCCCGGACCATTGTCGGGATTGGCACCCGCGTGCACCGAGACGGCAAACAATGTCACAACCGCGGCGATCACTGCGGCCGAGAGCCTGACTCGCATCATATGTCCTCCTTCAGGGTAATTAGGTACCGTTAAGCCTAGCGCAGGCGGCCGGTGTGTCAAGCATGGAGAGGACGTGACGAAGGACGCTAGGGCGCGGTTGCGATGGAGAGGATCGTCCCGCGCTCGCCACTCGCCCAGCCGTGGTCACGGTCGGGAAACGAGAGGCCGTAGAGGGAGTTCCTGTTGTGGTTGGTCTGTGGTAGCCAGGAAAATCCGGCATCGGTCGTCCGGTAGATGGCTCCGTGTTCGCCGACGACCCATCCGGATTTCGGGTCGGTGAACCGCACGCGCAGCAGGTCTGTGAGTCGGGAGCAGCCTTGTCCGCACGGCAGCGTTCGGTCGATCCACCGTGCCCCGCCGTCGGTCGTCTGGAACATCGCGCCGGCATTACCCACCGCCCATGCCTCCGTCGGGCTGCTGAACACGATATCGAAGAACGTTGCCGAGGACTTCAGTTCCTGGCCGGTCCACGTCTTGCCACCATCGGCCGTCAGCACGATCGTACCTAACGCGCCGGCGGCTCCCCCGCGCTCGGAATCGGCAAAGTGCACGGCGTACAAGATCGCGTTGGTCCCACTCGGCTGATCGTCCCATGTCTGGCCGGCGTCTTCGGTGTGTAAGATCGTCCCGCCGCCGCCCACGATCCAGCCGACCGTCGGATTGAGAAAATAGACGCCGTAGAGCGGCACTTGCGTTCCGCTGACCTGCGGCGTCCACTTCTCGCCGCCGTCGCGGGTCGCGAGAATGGTGCCGTTGGCGCCGATCGCCCACCCATGCTTCGCGTCGGCGAAGAACACGTTCGTCATGAGGGCCTGGGTCCCACTGGGAACCCGGCGCCATCGTTTGCCGCCGTCCGTCGTCTTGACGATCGCGCCGCCTGATCCGACTGCCCATCCCAGTCGCACGTCATGAAAATAGATTCCCATGAGCGTGACCTCGGTGCCGCTCTTCTGCGCGGTGGAGAAGATCCGCGTGTCACCAGCCGCGAGGCTGGGCGAAAGCGAGAGCAGCAAGCCAACGAGGAGCAGGCGGGCAACCATGGCTTACTGGCTGGAACTGGCTTCTTGCCGGGTGTCTTCGAAGAACCGCTGGTCGGGCACGCCTTTGACTTGAATCGTGAACGGTCCCGCCTCGGCCGTCACCCACCGCTTGGGCGTACAGCAGCTCCCGTCGGGCAACAGATCCCACGACCCTCGACGAACTACCAACGGGCCGGTTGCCGCATCCGCCGTGAACTCGCCTGCCCGTCCGATCCCGAAAAGGTGGCGATGCGGGACTTGCACTTTGATTTCCGTATCGGTCCACGAGACGACCAACGCCGCCACGTTGTTGAACAGCACCTCGCTCCGCGAAATGTTCTCGCCGAGCTCATATTGGTTGAAGTCATGCCCCTTTTCGTTCAATCCGGGCTGGGTCGGCTCGGTGGTCTTCAGGAAATTGCCAAAGCCGCTGCCTTTGATCGTCACGATCTCATCGAGCCCGGCGGTGGTCGGCGTGTAGGATTCGACTTTGGGTGTCACGACCTCGAACTCTCCGGCTTCCGCCACGACGATGCCCCGATCCGCGCAGCACGTCCCATCCGGGTTCGGCTTCGTGCCGCCTCGCTTGACGACCACGGGACCGCTCTTCGCGCTGTACGGCACCCAGACGTCGATCTTGTTGTCGTGCCAGCGGTAGACGATGCCCGGCACACCGCCGAACTCGACCGCGTTCTCGCCCTTATTGAAGTCCATGAACGCAAACGGCGTCGCGCCGCTTTCCGAATAAAGTCCAAAATGCTCGCCGCTGATCCGCACGAGGCTGCCGATCGGCGCCTTGGTCGGGGTCAATCCCGTCGCCTGCGGCACCTGAACCGCGAACTGCCCGAGGGTCCGCTCGCGGTCCTTCAGCTTGAGCGTGAGCGGGCCGCTGGTCGCATCGAGCGGGACGTGCGTGACGATCATCTGATCGGACCATTGGGCGATCGTCCCCGGATGGCCGTTGAAGAGGACGCCCTCCTCGGGCCCCTTCGTGGCACCGAATCCCTTTCCGAAAAAGACCACTTTCGTCCCTACCGGCCCGTTCACGGGATCCACGCGAATGGACGGGATCACCGTCAGCGGAACGCCATTGCTGATGCTGTACTGAACCGGCGCGCAGCAGGACCCGTCCGGCAGCGGATCGGACGAGGCGAGACGGACGATGACATCGCCGGAGGAGGCATTCGCGGGCACCTCCACTTCGATTTTCTCGTTCCGCCATTTACGGACCTTCGCCGGCACCCCGCCGATCAAGACGTCGTTCACGCCGAACATGGTATTGGGATCTTTCGACCCGGCGGTATTCGTGAACGCCCGACCGGCTATTTGAATGACGGTGCCCGGCTCCGCTTCATGCGGCATGACGGCCTCGATGGTCGGCTGCTGCACCGAGAACGTGCCCACCTTTGTCTTCTTCTTTCCCTTGACGACCTCGACCGGGCCGTCCGTCGCCCGCAACGGGACTTTCACGACGATCACGTCGGGGTCCCACCGTTGAACCAGTGCCGGCGTGCCATGAAACAAGACGCGATTCTCACGCGCCGAGCGAAACTGCCCAAACCCCTTCCCGGTGATCGTGACGATGGAGCCGATGGGACCTGACTCAGGAGTGATGCTCGTCGCGGCAGACGCCGACGCCTCCACACCGAGCAACGACAGAATCGAGAGAACGAGTGCGATGAACCACATACCTGAACTCCTGTCATGCAGCATTTGAACTACCGGCGTGACGACCGCGCTCGGGGGATACCATGCGAGAAATCACGGACGCGAAGGGCGTGCTGCACTATAACAACCGCATTTTTTGGCTGTCAAGGCGAGGCGACGTTGGCAAGGTTGAGGCAACCGGACGCAAGGGAGTTCAGGGATACGACGAAAAGAGCCGCGGGGACGGCCTTAACGTTTTTCGGTCACCTGAAGGATCAATTCGATTTCGACCGGGGCGTTGAGAGGCAATTCGGCACAACCGACCGCGCTTCGGGCGTGGCGGCCGACGTCTCCGAAAATCTTCACGAGGAAATCGGACGCCCCGTTGACCACGGCCGGCTGCTGAGTGAACCCGTCCGCCGCGGCCACATACCCCACCAGTCGCACGATTCGCATGACACGATCGAGAGTGCCCAGATAATGTCGCGCAACCGCCAGGGCATTGAAGAGGGCGAGGGTTGCGGCCGCATACCCCTGCTCCACCGTTACGTCCTTGCCGAGTTTGCCTTCGATCGACAGCTTCCCGTCGCGGAACGGCAACATGCCGCTCAGAAACAGCAGGTCGCCGGCCTGCACAGCCGGCACGTACGTGGCCACGGGCGCCGGCGGCGGCGGCAGTACGATGCCCAGCGTCTTCAACTGATCCTCGATCGGCATCTTTCTACCTCGTCGTGATCGCCGGCAAGAAACTCTCGCCTGCCGTCAGCATCGGCACCTGCATGGCATCCGCGATCGTCTGTCCGAGATCAGCGGCCGTCGATCGAGTCCCGACGTTGATGCCGCGGGCCAGGCGCGAGCTATAAATCAGCAAGGGCACGTATTCGCGAGTGTGGTCGGTGCCGGCCGTGGTGGGATCGTTTCCATGATCTCCGGTGACACATACCGCATCGTCCGGCCTGAGCAGGTCCAGCAACGAGGCCAAGCGGCGGTCGAAGTCCTCCAGCGCGCGCCCCCAGCCGATGGCATCCTTGCGGTGCGCGTATTTGGTGTCGAAGTCGCCCAAGTTCACGATGATCACTCCCCGCGGCACGGTTTTCAAGAGCTTGCCGAGTTCGTCCAAGTTGTCGGCGTCGGAGGCGCCGTGTATGGCCCGCGTGAGTCCGCGCCCGCCAAAGAGGTCCTCCACCTTCCCGACGCCGATCACCGGATGACCGCTCGCCTTTAACCGATCGAGGAGCGTCTGATCGGGCGGCGTGACCGAGAAATCACGGCGCCGCGACGTCCTGACAAAGCTCTCCGGCTCACCGAGAAAGGGTCGCGCAATCACGCGGCCCACGAGATGAGGCGGCTTGAGGAGCTTCC
The DNA here is from genome assembly GCF_979581665.1 of Nitrospira sp. Vd2. Classification (NCBI taxonomy): domain Bacteria; kingdom Pseudomonadati; phylum Nitrospirota; class Nitrospiria; order Nitrospirales; family Nitrospiraceae; genus Nitrospira; species Nitrospira sp. Vd2. Next base: position 14,701 of record NZ_CEFZSK010000008.1, read on the forward strand.
GCGCGATCCGACACATCTCATACAGGTCCTCCACGTGGATCACGTGCTCGTGCGCGGCGATCTGAAAGACACTGTCGGCGCTCGTGTAGACGATCGGGGCGCCGGTCTGAAGATGTTCGGCTCCGAGCTCGCGAATGATCTCCGTGCCGGAGGCGGCTCGATTCCCCAGAATGCGCCGGCCGATCGCGCGCTCGAAGGCCTGAATGATCTCTGGAGGAAAGCCGTTGGGATACGTCGGGAAGGCCTCGTCGACCACCACGCCGCACAGCTCCCAATGGCCGGTAATCGAATCCTTCCCCTTCGACTGAAAGGCCAACTTCCCGAAACAGCCGTCCGGGTCGGCGGATCGTCGAATGCCAGGAAAGTCCCCTAGACATCCCAAGCCCAGTCGCTCCATCATCGGGAGCGCCAAGGGCCGTTGCGCCGCCACGTGGCCCAGTGTATTTGCGCCCGCATCTCCGTATGCCGCCGCATCGGGTAAGGCGCCCACGCCGAAGCCGTCTACGACGATGAGAATCCACCGACGGATCACGCGCCGATGATAGCAGAAGGCAGGGAGGTCAGCCAGGCGAACGTTGAGGGGCGAGGATCACGGTATGTTGCGATGGCGAGGTGATCAGTGCGGCACACCGCGCGCGGCCAACCATTCGTCCATGATCGGGACGCTGGCGCTCGTCCCGATTCGATCGGCACCTGCTTTCAACATGGCACGGACGGTGTTGAGATCCCGGATGCCGCCCGATGCTTTGACCTTCGCCCGCCCGGCCACCGCTTCCTTCATGAGGGCGACATCGCGGACGTTCGCACCGGCCGCGCCGAACCCCGTCGAGGTCTTCACATAATCCATCCCGGCTTCGATCGCGAGCCGACAGGCCACGCGCTTTTCCTCGTCGGTGAGATAACAGGTTTCGAGGATGACCTTGTGCTCGGCGGTGGGAGTGGCCTCGACGACCGCGGCCATCTCATCCCGGACGGCGGCATACTCACCCGATTTCAATCGGCTGACGTTGATCACCATATCAAGAATCGTCGCGCCGCCTTCTACGCCTTCAACGGCTTCCGCCACCTTCATGCGCGTCGTATGACCGCCGAGGGGGAAGCCGATTGGGATGCCGATGCGAATCCCACTGCCCGCGAGCCTTTCAGCCACTTCAGGGAGGTAACAGGGCGGCACGAACACGACCGTGAAGCCGTAGCGCCGGGCCTCCTCGCACAGCCGCACGACGTCCGCACGCGTCGCTTCGGCGCGGAGCACCGTGTGATCGATCAAGGCCGCTAATTCTTGGACCGAGTCGTTGGGCTGCATTTGTGATTATGATGACGTCCGCTTGCGTGGCCGTCGCTGATACTTGTCCACCGCTTGGTTGTGCTCGGTCAAGGTTGAGGAGAATTGATGCGTGCCGTTGTTTTTCGCGACGAAATACAAATAGGTGGTCGAGGCCGGATAGAGCGCCGCACGAATCGCTTGGGCCCCGGGATTCGCGATCGGCCCCGGCGGCAGACCGGCCACCCGATAGGTGTTGTACGGGGTCGTCTTCTCCAGATCCCGTCTGCGTAAATTCCCGTCGAAATCCGTGAGGCCGTAGATCACCGTCGGGTCGCTCTGCAGCGGAATCCGCCGGCGCAATCGGTTGTGAAAGACGGAGGAGATCAATTCCCGCTCACCATCCGATCCGGTCTCCTTCTCGATCACCGACGCGAGCGTCAGCACTTGGTGCACCGTCATGTGAATGTCCTGAGCGCGCGCGCGCCACTCCGGGGTGAACACACGCCACAGCCCTTCCACCATCGCCGTCAAGATATCCTTTGCCTTGGTGCCGCGGGCAAAATGATAGGTCTCCGGAAACAAGTAACCTTCAAGGCTCGGCACATCGAGATGAAATGTGGTCAGGATGAAATCCTGATTTTGGGCCAAGCTGAGGATCTCGGCGGCTTTTGCCAATCCCTTTTCCTCGAGCAGTGCGGCGATCTGCAGGAGCGTGTAGCCTTCCGGAATCGTGACCGGGTGAAGGACGACTTGGCCGCTCAAGAGCTTGGCCAAGACCTCGCGGGGCGTCATCCCATCGTTGAGCTCGTATTCCCCTGGAATGATCCGGCGATCGGAAGACGTCAATCGCCCGAGCAACATGAAGCCCCAGCGGCTTCGGATCACGTGCTCTTTCTCGAGGAGCGCCGAAATCTGACGGAACGCCATGCCTTCCGGTATGGTGATCACCCGTATGGTGGGAGTCGAACCGGCGGGAACGGCAGGGGCCGTGGTCCACGTCACGAGGAGGTACGCAGAGAGTCCGCCCATGACCAGAAGAAGCACACCCAGCCACGGAAGGACGCGTCGTCTCACCGATCGTCCCACCTGCCTTGTGGGTCCTCGTCCCCGGGAGACGAAAGCGGAGCTGCGGACAGCGAGGCAAGGTAGCTCTGCAGCAGGATGGCGGCGGCCACGCGATCGATCGCGCCTTTCCGCTTTCGGCGGCTGACATTGGCATCGATGAGGATGGATTCGGCCGACTTGGACGTCAACCGTTCATCCCAGGCAATGACAGGAATTTTGAGCGCCTCGGCAAGTTGCTGCTGGAACACCTGCACGCGTTCGGCCTCAGGTCCAATCCGCCCATCCATTCGAATCGGCATCCCCATCACGACCCGATCGACGTCGTGGTCGCGGACGAGCGCGCGAATGTGCTCGACATCCTTCTCAAGCGAGTGCCGCTCGAACGTCTCCAGCGGCTGCGCCGTCCACCCGAGTTCATCACTGACCGCCACGCCGATGCGCTTGGAGCCGGGATCGAGCGCGAGGATTCTCGTCTTACCCACTTCCATCCCCATCGTCGAGAAGACTGTCGGGGGATGGATGGGTGGACCTCCACTGCGCGCATCGAACGAGCACATTCCGATCGTGCGCGTTCTGCGAGCACAGAGGTCCGCCCATCCGTCCCCCCTCCTTACTTCCCCACCGCCTGCTCGACCAACCCAAACACCTTCTCCAACGCCGCATCCAATCGCTCGGGATTTTTTCCACCGGCCTGCGCCATTTCCGGGCGCCCGCCACCGGTCCCCCCGACTTCCGTCGCCATCTCCTTGATCAAATCCCCCGCGCGCAGCCTCCCCGTCAAATCCTTCGTGACGACGACGAGCAACGAAACTTTTCCATCCTGCGCGGCACCCAGGGCGATCACGCCCGTTTTCAATTTATCACGGAGCTGATCCGCCAACGCCCGCAATTCCCCGACCGCCAGGCCGTCCGCCCGCTGCGCATGGACTGTAATACCCTGCACCGTGCGGACCTGCGCTTCCTCCTTGGCCCCGCTCGCCAGCTTCAACTTGACCTGCTCCAGCTCCCGCTCCTTGTCCTTCAATTGCGCGAGCAGCTTGCGCGTCTTCGCGATCAACTCTCCACGGCCCACCTTGAGCAAGTCGGACAGCTCTCGAATCTCGTGCTCGAGCTGTTTGACATACGCCATCGCGCCGCTACCGGTCAGCGCCTCGATCCGTCGCACGCCCGCCGCGACGCCGGTTTCAGAGACGATGCGAAACGTTCCGATCTCCCCCGTCTGCCGGCAATGCGTGCCACCGCAGAGTTCTTTGCTGAACGTGTTGATGCTGACCACCCGGACGCGATCGCCGTACTTGTCGCCGAAAAACGCAAGCGCGCCTTCCGCCACCGCTTCTTGCATCGGCAGGACATTCGTCTGCACGGCGGCGTTCCGCCGAACCTGCTCGTTCACCAGCGCTTCCGCTTCGTCGATGTCACGGGACGACAGGGGCCGGAAGTGCGCAAAGTCGAATCGCAACCGGTTCGGCGCCACGAGCGAGCCATACTGCTTGACGTGCGGCCCGAGAATTTCACGCAGTGCGGCATGGACCAGATGGGTGGCCGTGTGGTTGCGCGCGGCATCGAGTCGCATCGATCTGTTCACGGTCGCCTGCACGCGATCGCCGACGCGAATCCGCCCTGACCGCACGACCCCGCGATGGAGGACGAGATCCGGCGCCGGCCGAGTGGTATCGCGAATCTCGATTCGCCCGTCGGCGCCCGTCAGGAGCCCCTGGTCACCGACCTGACCGCCGCCTTCCGGGTAGAACGGCGTGACGTCGAGGACGACCTCAACCTCGTCACCTTCCACGGCTTCGGTCACGAGTCGCTCGTTCTGCAGCATTGCCTGCACAAGCCCGTCGGCTTGCAGTTCGTCGTATCCGACGAATTGCGTCGGCTTTACGCGACCGGTCAGCTCCGCGATGGCGGGCTTTGTCGTCGCGACTTCGAACCCTGCCGACTTGCGGGCCCGCTCGCGCTGCTCCTCCAATGCCCGTTGGAAGCCGGCCTCATCCAGCGTCATCTGCTGCTCCCGCGCCGCTTCCATGATCAAATCAAGCGGAAAGCCATACGTGTCGTACAACTTGAACACGTCTTCGCCGACCAGCCGATCCCGCTTTGCCGCCTTCGCTTGCCGGACAAGATCGTTCAAGATCGGCAGTCCTTGATCGAGCGTCGCGATGAAGCGCTCTTCCTCGCCCTCGATGACCTCGGCGATTGTGCCTTGCGCCGTCCGCAGTTCCGGATAGGCCGCACCCATTTCGTGGACGACCGTGCCGGTCAACTCCGCCATGAACGGCTCGTTCACTCCAAGTAGCCGTCCGTGTCGCGCAGCACGCCGCAAAATCCGCCGCAAGACATAGCCACGACCTTCATTCGACGGCAGGACTCCATCGGCGATCAGGAACGCGATCGCCCGTAAATGGTCGGCGATCACGCGCATGGAACGATCGGCCTGTGCCTCCGCGCCGTAGCGGTGCCCCGTCCGCTGCCCGATCGCCGCGAGAATCGGCTGAAACAGGTCCGTATCGTAATTGCTCGTGACACCTTGGACGACGGCGGCCAGGCGCTCCAAGCCCATGCCGGTATCGATACTCGGTTTTGGGAGCGGGGTCAGCGTCCCCTTCGCGTCTCGGTTGTATTGCATGAAGACGAGGTTCCAGATTTCCATCACGCGGTCACCGGCCCCGTTCGGCACCGCGTCCCCCGGCACACCGGGGCCCTGATCGAAATGAATCTCGGAGCACGGACCGCAGGGCCCCGTCTCCCCCATCTGCCAGAAGTTGTCCTTCTCGTCGCACCGCATGATGCGCGAGGCCGGCATGCCGATCTCGTGCTCCCAAATCCGGGCCGCGTCATCGTCTTCACGAAAGACGGTGACCCACAACTTGTCCTTGGGCAGGCCCACTACCGACGTGAGGAATTCCCAGCCGAAGCGGATCGCGTCCTGTTTAAAGTAGTCGCCGAACGAAAAATTGCCGAGCATCTCGAAAAAGGTGTGATGCCGTCCCGTATAGCCGACGTTTTCGAGATCGTTGTGCTTGCCGCCGGCGCGCATGCACTTCTGTACCGTCACGGCCCGCCGATACGGCCGCGTCTCTTCGCCGAGAAAGACCCCTTTGAACTGGTTCATCCCGGCGTTCGTGAATAGCAGGGTCGGATCAGCCTGAGGAATGAGTGAGGAACTGGCCACCGGCTGATGTCCGTGTCTCGCAAAATAGTCAATGAATCCCTGCCGCAATTGTTGCGCGGTCTGTTTCATGCTGCTCCCGTTCACAACATCACTCCATCTGTTCGCCGGCCTCGTCACCGACCCATGCGGCACTCAGTCCTGATCGAACTCGCGCTTCAGCACGGCACGGATCGTCTCGTCGCTAAAGCCGCGCCGCTTCAATTGACCGGGCGTCAACGGCTTCTTCTTGAGCAGTCGCTCGGCCAAGTCCCGTTCCGTCACCTCATCATAGAGGTCTCGAACGACATCGGCAATGGTCCTTTCGCCCACGCCTTGCGCCGCCAACTCGCCTTCCAGACGCTCACGTCCAATCGGGTAGCGGGCGAGACGGTTGCGCGCCCACCGACGAGCATACTCGGAATCGTTCACATACCCCAAGTCGCGGCACCGACGAAGGACACGGCGGACCTGTGCCGACGAGGCGCCAGCGCGCTCAAGATAGGTGCGCAGTTGAGCTTCGGTCCTGGTGCGGCGAGCGAGATACCGGAGGGCGGCTTCCTCGATAGGATCAATACCCGGCACGGACAACTCGAACTGAAGGAGCCGCCTCCGTCCTCGGTACTGCGAGTGACGGAACTGGACAAGCTACTTCCCGGCGCGGGCCATCTCGCGACGTGGGGGTTCGGTGACGTGCCGCTTCCCGTCGGTCGGCTTCTCCTCAGGACGCACGTCTTTCCCGTCGGGTCGCTTGTCTTGTCGGCCGGGCACGCCGGAGGCTTCGCGGATGCGCTGCTCGATCTCCTTCGCGAGCGGGCCGTTCATCTTCAGAAAATCGCGCGCGGCTTCCCGTCCTTGCCCGATGCGTTCGCCGTTGTAGGAGTACCACGATCCGGATTTTTCGATCACGCGCTTATCCACCCCCAGATCGATCAGTTCTCCGGCCTTGGAGATGCCCTCGGCGAACATGATATCGAACTCGGCCTGCTTGAACGGGGGGGCCATCTTGTTCTTGACGACCTTGACGCGGACGCGGCTGCCGGTCACGTCCTGGCCTTCCTTGATCGACTCGGTCCGTCGAATGTCGAGCCGGACGGATGAGTAGAACTTCAACGCGTTGCCGCCGGTCGTCGTCTCCGGATTGCCGAACATCACCCCGAGCTTCATTCGAATTTGATTGATGAAGATCACGGTCGTCTGGCTCTTGGAGATCGCGGCCGTCAGCTTGCGAAGCGCCTGCGACATGAGCCGCGCCTGCAAACCCATGTGCGCGTCGCCCATCTCGCCCTCGATCTCGGCGCGTGGCACGAGCGCGGCCACCGAATCGACGACGATCAGATCGATCGCGCCGCTCCGCACGAGCGTCTCGGCGATCTCGAGCGCTTGCTCGCCGGTGTCCGGCTGGGACACGAGCAGATCGTCGGTCTGCACGCCGAGCTTTCGGGCATACCCGAGATCGAGCGCGTGTTCGGCGTCGATGAACGCGGTGATCCCGCCCATCTTCTGCGCCTCGGCGATCGCATGAAGCGTGAGCGTCGTTTTGCCGGAGGCTTCCGGCCCGAAAATCTCGATGACGCGGCCGCGAGGCAGACCGCCCACGCCGAGGGCGATGTCGAGCCCGAGCGATCCGGTGGGGATCGCCGGGATATCAACAGGGGCTTCCGCGGTCCCGAGCTTCATGATGGCCCCTTTCCCATATTGCTTTTCGATCTGGGACAGGGCCAGATCCAGTGCTCGCTTCTTCTCCGTTGTCTCGGTCGTGCGCTCCGCCATCGCCCCCTCCTTTAGAAATAGCTCGGATTCCAGACCACTGGATCTCGCCTTCAGTCGCCGAGCCGCCAATTATACTCAAACGGCTTGGATAAACCTAGGGAGACTTAGGGCCTACCTGAGAGCCGCCCAGTCGGGTGTACACGGAACCTGCAGGGCCGAGCTGACTCTTCATCAGCGAGACGGCGCCCACATCGACGATGCCCACTCGAGCCGACTGCCGAAGGATGCCGGTCTCGACCAACGCCTTGCCGACCTCGCGTGCGCCGTCTTTGACGCGGGCCAGCGTCAGGTGCGGTGTAAACGGACGAGCTTCACGAGCAAACCCGAGCGGCTCCAGGGCCACGTCGACCCGGCCCGCCAAGGAAACCAGTCGATCAGTTGCGCCCGACATGCCGAGCCAGAGCACGCGCGGCGCGCGTGCGTCGGGAAAGACACCGACGCCCTGCACCTCGACCGAAAACGCCGTCTGATCGGACACGGCCGTGGCAAGAGCATCGAGAATGGAAGGAACGGTTTCTTCATTCACGTCGCCGAGAAACTTCAAGGTGAGGTGTACCGATTCCGGCTTGACCCATTGAAGCCTTGGGACTCTACTGACTCGCTGCAACTCATTCCTCAAGGAAGTTTGGAGGGACGCGATCGCCTGTCGGGTCATGTCATCCAGCTCGATGGCGACAAACGTCCGGATCATCGAGTCCCCGGTCGATGGAGCCACTGCCGCAGGATATTCAATGCCGCCTGGGATGCCCGTATCTTGATGGTCTGTCGATCGCCGTGAAATCGGAATTCATGAGTGAGGGTCTGCTGAGATCGCCCCAGTCGACCGCTGAGGCCGACGTAGACCAGTCCGACCGGCTTCCGCTCGCTGCCACCACCGGGGCCCGCGATCCCGGTGACGCTGACGGCGACATCGGCACGACTCCTCGTCCGTGCGCCCCGGGCCATCGCCGCCGCGACCTCCGCGCTGACCGCGCCATATTCCCGTAAGAGGCGGTGGGAGACGCCGAGCAGTTCATGTTTCGCCTCGTTGCTATAGCAGATGACGCCGCGATCCAGGTACGCCGAACTCCCCGGGACCTGGGTGAGCCGATGCCCGATCAAGCCGCCGGTACACGACTCCGCGAGAGCCAACATCATTCCCCTCGCATGGAGCCGTCGCCCGACGACCTCTTCCATCGTCTCGTCGCCCTCGGCATAGACATAGCCGGCCAACCTGCGTTTCACTTCGGCGACCATTCGAGTGAGCAGCGGATCCGTCAGCGGTGGCGGTCCCTTGGCCGTCAACGACACAAGGACGCCCATCGGCGAGGCCAAGAGACCGAGTTCGGCACGCTTCGCCCCGCGTTCGAGCCCCCGCAGCCGTTCATCGACTTCCGATTCGATCAAGCCGAAAGTATGGAGAACGCGTCGGACGATCCGCGGCCCGTCCTTGTCCGCAATCAGCGGAGAAACCGCCTGCTCGAACATCGCCTCCGCTTCATTCGGAACACCGGGCAAGGCGACGATCAAACAGCCTTCGCCCCGTACGGCAAACCCTGGCGCGGTCCCCACGGGATTGAAGAGCACCGTCGCCCCGGATGGGATCAAAGCCTGTCGGAGCTGTCCCTCGCTCGGCGTGCGCCCGCGCCGGGCCAACTGGGTCACGATTGCATCGGCGGCCTCCCGTCGCGTGCGAAGTGGACGTCCCGTCACCTGAGCGACGGCAGTACGGGTAAGGTCGTCAACGGTCGGCCCCAGTCCGCCGGTCATCACGATCACCCGCGCGCGTCGAACGGCGGTCCGCAGGACAAGTACGATGTCCTCTTTTCGATCCCCGACCACGGACTTGAAGCGCACTTCCACACCAAGCGCGCCGAGCTTCGAGGCCAGAAAGATAGAGTTCGTATCGAGGCGTCCGCCGTGCAGCATTTCAGACCCGATGGCAATGATCTCACCCGGTGTCATCGCGCCGGGATGCTAGCAGGGGGGTGGAAGGAGGGTCAAATCAATGTATCGGCAAGATCGATTAATCAATATTGGAAAAATCCAGGTCGAACGAAATTTCGCCGCCGGCCGATGGAAAGACGGAGAGACGTGTCGAGGCTTTCGGATCAAGGTCCGCATAGGGAAATGACGCCACGATTTTGCCCTGGAACGCCGGAGACCGAGGCCATGCGGAGGAGCGCTGCGCTCGGCCGTCGAAGCGGACTTTGACGGGCTTGACCGTCCGGTCACCCTGCGTGAGCAACATGTAACTGTCCGCGGCGAAATTAGGGCGATCGCCGAAGAACGTCACGCTGATGAGCAGTGACGGCTCATCGAGGATTTTCTGAATATCCTCGCCCGTCGGGTGTTCACCGCGAAGCGCAAAGTGGGTGGCCATCACGCGAAGGCCCGCGATCTTGGTCATCAGGAAGCCGCGTGGCTCCAGGTCCTCCTTGGAACCGAACCAGGCATACAACCGGTCGGGAGGCACGCGGGCCTGTGCGGCGGCTTTTCCCTCCTCGAGCGCGCCTGCGATTTGCTCCGGGTTCGGGTTGATTTCCACCGCGCTCCCCGGACCGTGGGCGGTCGAAAGGACGACCGTGATAGAGGACGTGACGACGATCCTGTAGGTCGCGCCAAGCATGTTCCTATGACGCGTAACACAGCACGTGTGGGCGATCAATCGTCCTTGGGCGATCGAGATTCATCGGCCCCCGATCAATTGACAAATACGAGGACGGAGTGCTAAGAAGCCAACATTTTTCCGTCTTGTCTAGGTAAGGAGGCAGCATGGCCAGCGGCGAGCAACAACCCGGAAAGCGGCAGTACGTCAACTTTGCGTTCTACAAGGTTGATCCGGCGTGGCGCCGCTTGCCGGAAGATGAACGTACCCGGGGGAAACAAGAGTTTGTGCGTGTGATCGAGGAGTACGCGCCCCGCGTGATGGTCATTCCCTATACCATGGTCGGGATTCGCGGCGATGCCGATATCATGCTCTGGCGCATCAGCTACGAACTCGAACTGTTCCAGGAAATGACCAGTAAGTTACTCTCCACGAGTCTCGGGAAGTATCTGACCACGCCCTATTCCTATCTCTCGATGACCAAGCGCTCCATTTATGTCGATCATCACGTGCACGAGGGTCAGGAGAGCAAACGGCTGACGATCGTGCCCGGCAAGAGCAAGTACATCTTCGTCTATCCATTCGTGAAGACCCGGGAGTGGTTCCTGCTGACCAAAGCCGCGCGGCAGGGCATGATGGACGAGCACATCGAGGTGGGGCACCGCTTTCCGTCCGTCAAGCTCAATACCACCTATTCCTTTGGTCTGGACGACCAGGAATGGGTCGTCGCGTTCGAGACCGACAAGCCTGAGGACTTTCTGGATCTCGTGATGGCGCTGCGCGAAACGGAGGGCAGCCGGTATACGCTGCGCGACACGCCGATTTTCACGTGTATCCATAAGAGCCTCAAGGAAGTGCTCGACACGCTCGGCGGTTAGGCTGCTCGGCGCGGCTTCGGCGCCGATGAGCCGCGCCTCCCCATCCTCTCCTTCTCCGACTCAATGAGCGGTTCCGCGTCGGCATCGTCTTCTCGCTCCGCAGCGCTGCTCTCCGCCGTCCTTCCCGGTCTCGGCCAGATCCGCAAACAGCAGACACAGTATGGAGCAACCATCATGGCCACAACTGCGCTCCTGCTGCTCGCCTCGTGGGGGGCCGGGAAAATTGGCGGACGGGGCGCCGATGTCTTCGTGCTGATGCTCATCGTGCTGCCCTGGTGGGTTATTCAGAGCTATGACGCATTCCTGCCGACCCCGCCTGGTGGGCCGTCCTTACGCGTGACGCTTCGCACCATCTGGGCGCAGGCCCATGACATCCGGTTTTTGGGCGCCTTGTTCCTGTTGACCGCGCTCACCGATTTCTACATCATCGTCGTCAACCCCGCCTATGCGTTGACGGTCTTTTGCGCGAAACCGGCGGGGCTGTTGGGCGTCCTCGCCAAGGCGCAATCGCCGACCCTCCACTTGATCATCGGCTATGGGTTTCTGAGACTGCGCCGGTGGTCGCTGCTCGTCTATCTCGCCTATGCCGCCTTCGGGCTCCTCAACGCCACCGCCAACTTCGCCTGTTACGGCTATGGGCGGGTCCGGCTGGTCTTTCTGCTCACCCTGATCGCCTTTACCGTCTATGTCGTCTGGCGACGTGATCGTTTTCGCCAGCACGAGGGACACCGGCCGATACTTTGACACCGTGCGCCGCCCTGTGTTATCTGAAATGGCAGGAATCGCCCAGGTCATACTGTTCCATGGACGACAGCCACGCGCTCTACGCCGTTCGCTACGCCGACGGCTCGGTCAGTCTGTACGTGGATGAAGCCTACGCCCTCGATCGTGGCATTGATCCGGCCAAGCTCCACCGCGTCGAAGTTCCCCGTGAACTCTATCTCACCGGCAGCGTGCAGCAGATTCGAGAATACGTCGCGACCTACCTTGAAGCTCAGGCGACAGGATCGTCATAGCGATGTCCGCTGAATTGACCGCCGAACACATCGAAGCTGTGTTAGCGAGCCTGCCCATCCAAGGCCGCATCATGATTCATCTCTTGATGCTCCAATACCTGGATGTGCCGCAGGAGGAGATCGAATACATCGCCGCCGACCGCCCCGATCCGCGTCTGCAAGCCGGCGCCAAACCGCTCGTGCAGGTGGTCTCCCGCGAAGCGGTCGAAAGCATCGCCGCCCGAATTACGCAGTATCGCACCATCGTTCGGCAGCGCCGCGAACGGCTATGGCTGCAAGGCGAGTGCTTGCGTCGTCAGATGGCCCGGACGGAGGCGCTGTGCAAGCTTGCGGAAGACCTGCTGACTCGACGCTTCGGACTCACACAGGACGCCGTTCGAGATCTCAAGGCCGGGGCGCGGGCGGCGATTGCAAAGCCGATGATCCGTCAATTGGAGACGCGGTGGGAGCAACACGAGATCGATGAGGAGGAGTACCGGCGCCGGCGCTTGTCGATCGAGTACCAAACGCTGCTGCGGCGCCTGGACCGCGAACGCAAGCGGCTTGAGGTGTCGGTTCGTGAACTGGAAACGGCGAGCCTGATGCCGCTCCAGGATCATGAAATTGCCACGGTGTGGGGCATCCCAAACAGTACGCTCGCCGCCCGGAAGGTGAAATACCTCCAGCAGTACCTCGAAGGGCTTCAAGCAAAGGTCCACGCCGAGCCTCAACGGAATTTGTGGCGCGAAACGTTTCTCGCTCTGTCCCGCCGGCCGGTGGAGCGATCGGTGGCGGCCTATGACGGTCTCGAATTCACGGAAGAGGCGCTGATTGAGAAATTGAGAGTCTTTGCGAGCGGAGGCATGACGGAAGAACTGGAAAGCAAATCGTGGCCCATCGTCGCTCGGTCCTTGTTCGCGCTGCAACGGCTTGCAGCCATTCAGAACGAGATGGACCTCTCGCTCGATGTACTCGAGCAGGAACTCCTCCAGCGCATCGCCCCGGCCCCGAAGGACCTCCCGGCGATCGAGGAGCCGAAGCCGGCGGGCGAACTGGAACTCGATGCGATGGGCGAGCATGTCTTGCGCAGTATGCTCGGCGAAGATCGGCGGATGTAATCTCTAACAAGGAGTTGTGTATGCGAGTGGGCGCTCCCACGTTGCTTCCGACCCTGACCCTCGCCGGTACTCTTTTCGTTCTCGTCATCACGTCGCCGATTCTCGCTGCAGCGGGTATGCTCGAGGTCGCCGACCTCGTCTCCCATCCGGATCAATACGACAAGCAAATGGTCGTGGTCGTCGGCCGGGTCACCAGCATTCAGACGGCCGAGAACAGGCAAGGGCAGACCGCGTACGGCTTTCTTCTGAAGGACAGCAACGCCACGGTGAAAGTTATCGGCTTGGGGAAAACCGACGTCCGGGAAGGCGAGCAGGTGATCGTGGAAGGGATCTTCAGCCGGCTGCGGCAGGCCGGTCGCACCGTGGTCTACAACGAAATCAAAGCGAACGTCATTCGGCCCATCGACCGTCTCAGCCCCGATTTCGTGGGCTAGCCCCTACTCTACAGTCGCGGCTCCGGATCGTTGATGATCACCAGGAGCTCGACGCGCCTATTTTTCGTCCGGTTCTCCGGTGTCAAATTGTCCGCGACGGGTCGGGTATCGGCGAACCCCGTCGCCGATAACCGATCGCTCGGCACATGGTACAGCTCAGAGAGCACGCGCGTGACGATGACAGCGCGCCCCGCGGACAGTTCCCAGTTTGAGGGAAACACCGCGGACCGAATCGGCACATTGTCCGTGTGGCCCTGCACCCGAACTTCCTTCACGCGGTACGTCGGGTCCAACAGGACTTCCGCCAAGCTTTCCAACACGGGCAGGACTTCCTGTCGGACATCGGCCCGTCCGCTCTCAAACGCGAGGCTATCGGCGATCGTGATGACGACGCCTTGATCCGTCGGCATGACGGTGAGCTTGTCCTTGAAGGCGATCTCCTTGTTGAACTTGTTGAGCACCTCCTGAATCTGCCTGACGAACTGCACCTTCCGACCCAAGGTTGGCACCAACGAGGACTTGTAGTCGCCGAGGTCGAAGTGAACGGGGGACACCGGTTGGCTCACCATGGGACGAAGCGCCGCCTGGATGCTCTCGCTGACGATGCGGAACTTCCCCTCGTTGACCGAGGAGATCGAGTACATCACCACGAAGAACGCAAACAGCAGCGTGATGAAGTCGGCATAGGACACGAGCCATCGCTCATGGTTCTCGTGTTCTTCGTGCTTGACTTTTTTCGCCATCTCCCCGTTAGCCCTTCTCTTGTTCCTGAGAGCGTTCGCTCGGCGGCAGATAGCTCTCGAGCTTTTCTTGCAGCATTCGGGGGTTGTCGCCCTGCGCCACGCCGACGAGGCCGGTGATGATCAGTTCCCGCCCGGCCGACTCTTGTTTGATCTTCAGCTTGATCTTGTTGCTCAACGGCAGGAAAAAGAGGTTCGCCGAGCCGACGCCATAGACCGTCGCGACGAACGCCACCGCAATCCCGCTCCCCAGCTTGGACGGGTCGGCGAGGTTTTCCATCACGTGGATCAAGCCGAGTACGGCGCCGAGGATCCCGATCGTCGGCGCATAGCCGCCGGCCGCTTCCCAGACCTTCGCGGCGGTCAGGCCTTCTTCTTCGTGATGTGCCACTTCGACTTCCAGGATCTCCTGGATCACCTTGGGCTCCGTGCCATCAATGATGAACTGCACGCCCTTTCGAAAAAACGGATCGACGATCTCTTTCATTTTCCCTTCCAAAGCCAGGAGCCCCTGTTTCCGGGACAGATTCGCCAACTCAATAATACGCGCGATGTCGTCCTTCGGGTCGACCTTGGGATTGAAGAACGCCAGCGACAGCAGCTTGACGCCCTTCAGCATGACCGGCAACGGATGCTGCACGAAAATCGCGCCAACGGTCCCGCCGATCACGATGATGAACGCCGTCAGCTGCAAAATGGAGCCGACATGCCCGCCTTCCAGGATCTGCCCGCCAACGATCGCGCCAAAGGCGACGACGACGCCGATGACCGTCAGCAGGTCCATGGCAGTCCCTCAATTCTCACGATTGGCAAAGAACCGGACGCAAGGAAATGCAATGAATCGATCATCGTTATGCCGCTTGCACTCCGAGTAGAGCGTCTGGTAGCGTGGGCGAAAGAGGAAGAACCATGTCGCCCGCTGAGAGTCTGATCCTGGATGCGAAAAAAGCCATCCTGGAAGAGCAACATCGGCGATTCGAGGCACTTCGCCGCGATGGACGTTGGGAGGACGCGCTTCGGCAACTCCAGGTCACGCTGCATTGCGCCGCCGATCTCCTGACGCATTCGGCAGAAGTGCTGCACAACATGCAGCCCGACCGGCACGCCGTGTCCGACCGACGCGATCCCCCTTCCGAGCCGTCCGTCAGTTCTTGATCCCGTCCACGACACCGTCTTCCCCCGGCGTCAACAAACGGGTCAATTCGATCACGATCAACAGTCGATCCTTGATGCGCCCCACGCCTTGAATGAATTCGGCGCCGATCGCCGTTTCCAGGTTCGGCGGCGGTTCGATCGTCGATTTCGGGACGCGGAGCACTTCCGACACCGAATCGACGATGAGACCCACCGTCCGGCCCTTGACGTTCACGACGACGATCCGAGACTTCGACGTTCGCTCGACTTCCTCCATCCCAAATCGCCGCCGCAAGTTCAGGACCGGGATGATCCGACCGCGCAGGTTGATGACGCCCTCGACGAACGAGGGCGCCTTCGGGACCCGCGTAATTTCGACCATGCGGTTGATCTCCTGCACGCTGAGGATGTCGACCGCGAATTCTTCCTCGCCCAGGCAGCAGGTGACCAACTGGCGATATTCGGTCTCGCTGCGCTCGGTCTCCTCGTCGCGCGCCGTGCCGACGGCGCGCGTGTCAGCCTCCTGAATCATGCCGACCCTCCTCAGCGCCGCTTCTCGCCCGACGCGATTTTGAAGCTGCCGACGATCGACTGTAGCTCGCTGGCCAACAAGCTCAAGTCATGACTGGCCTTCGCCGACTCGGTCGCGCCTCCGGCCGATTCCTTGCTCACCTTGGCCACGTTTTCGAGATCCGACGCGATGTGCTGTGTCGCGACGGACTGCTCTTCAGCCGCAACCGCAATCTGCCGGATCATGTCCGAAGTCTGCGTGACCATCTCGGCGATCTTCGCCAGCGCTTCTCCGGTCTTGTTGACGAGATTCACGCCGCTCGCCACCTTCTGCGTCCCGTCCTCCATCGACGCGACCGCGCCTTTCGTGTCGTGCTGAATCTGGCGGATCATGTCGCCGATTTCTTTCGTCGCCTTCGTCGTGCGCTCAGCAAGTTTGCGCACCTCGTCGGCGACGACCGCAAAGCCTCGCCCCTGCTCACCGGCGCGGGCCGCTTCGATCGCCGCGTTCAGCGCGAGGAGATTGGTCTGATCGGCAATGTCTTCGATCACCCGGACGATCTCGCCGATCTGATCCGAGGACTTGCCCAAGGCGGCGATGATCGACGCCGACTGCGTCACGGCATCGGAGATGTGCTGCATGCCGGTGATCGTTTCCGTCACGACGTCGCGGCCGCTCTTGGCGGTTTGTGCCGTCTCCTGCGCCATGCCCGCCGCTTTGCCGGAGTTTTGCGCCACCTCGGCGACGGTCGCGTTCATTTCCTCAACCGCCGTGGCGGTCTGCGCCGTACGGGTGGTGAGCCCTTCGGCGCCCTTCGACATTTGCTCGGCCGTCGCGGAGAGTTCGACCGACGCCGACGCGACCTTGTCCGTCACATGCGCCACCTTGGCGATCATCCCTTGTAGTTTTTCAATGAAGACGTTGAACCACTTGCCCAACTCGGCGATCTCATCCTTGCCGTTGGTCGGCACGCGCTTCGTCAAGTCACCTTCCCCCTCAGCGATATCACGGGAGATGTTCGTCATCGCGGTCAACGGCTTCACGACGACCCATCGCAGCATCAAATACATCGTCAGCACGGTCGCAAAGACCACCGCAACCAACGTCAACCCCGCGCGCTGCATCGATTCATTGGATGCCGCCTTGATCTGCTCCATCGGCACAGACACCGAAAGGACGCCCAGCACATCGCCGACCTGCTTGCCCGTATGACAGCCGATGCAGGCCTGGGTGGTCGCCTTGTCGGCACTCGCCCGCCGGAACGTCGTCGTGCCGTTTGATTCTTCGACTCGGGAATACGACTCGGCGCCGCTCTGGATGGCCTTGATCGCCTCTTCCTCGAAACGATCCTTCGCGGCATTGCTCGGATTCAATGGCTGGGCACTGATCAATCGCGCATTGAAGAGTCCAGTCTTGGACAATTCCTCGCTGATTTCCCGCGTCGCGGTGGCCGGAAGCGGGATCGCCTGCGGATTCTCCAAGTGGTTTTGCGAGATCAAGATCTCCTCGTTCTTCTTCATATTCTTGATCTTCTGGACGTAATTCTTGGCGATGTACCCGCGCGTCACCTGGGTTTGCGCCTCGATGATTTTTCCGCGCCCCTCGAGCATCCAGAGCATCTTGCTCTGCTCCTGCTGATAGACGAAATACAGACCGACTGCCGTGACCACCGTCGCGATCACGCCGATCAGCACAATGAACTTCTGCGCTATTTTCATCTGACTCAACCGATCCATCATACTCGCCTCCCTCCTGTCGCCCGTCTCACGGGTCTCCGTTTGTCTGTGCCCTGTGCCCGACGCCCCTTGTTTCGGCTCAGATCATGTTCATGATTTCTCCCGCGATCTGCGACAGGGGCACCACCTTTTCCGCGCAGCCGTTCTCCACGACCGCGCGCGGCATGCCGTACACGGTACACGTCGCCTCGTTCTGCGCGATGGTCCGGCCCTTCGCACCTTTGATCGCCCGCATCCCTTCCAAGCCGTCCTGTCCCATGCCGGTCAGAATCACGCCCACGGCCCGTTCGCCGTAGAGCGACGCAACCGACTGCATCATCACATCGACGGACGGCGCGTGCAGCAGCCCCTCGCCGTCCTTGCTGAGCGCGACCTGCACCTTGGTGGCCTGCCGCCTCGCCAGTCGCAACTGCACGCCTCCCGGCGCCAGGAGGGCCACGCCGGGAGTGACTTCGTCATTCTCGGCGGCCTCACGGATCTCGATCGAGCACATGGTGTTCATCCGGTCCGCGAACGGCTTGGTAAAACACTTGGGCATGTGTTGCACGATGACGATGCCCGCCGGGATGTCGGACGGGAACATCGGCAGCAGCTCGGACAAGGCCTGCGGACCGCCTGTCGAGCAGCCGATCGCGACGATCTTGCTCCCACGGGTTGCGCTGGTGGAACGTGACGTCAACGTCAGCGTGGGCTTGGGGAGCGGGCCCATGGGCCGGCGTGCCGAGAACGACTTGACCCGTCCCTTCGCACCGGCCGCGGCGATGACTTTCGCGACGAGATCATGATGAATGGCGCTGATGTTCGTGGCGACCCCGTCGAGTTGCTTCGGCACGAAATCGACGGCACCGAGGTCCAGGGCTTGCAGCGTTTCCTCCGCCCCTTGCGTCGTCAAGGAACTGACCATCAGGACCGGCACGGGGTGCGTCTGCATGATCTGCCGCAACGCTTCGAGCCCGTTCATCACGGGCATTTCCACATCGAGCGTCACCACGTCCGGTCCCCACTCGGCGATCTTTTGGAGCGCCTCTTCGCCGTTCCTTGCCGTTTCCACGTGGCCGATGCGTGTATCGCCCGACAGCATGCCGCACAGGGCCTTGCGCATAAACGCCGAATCATCGACGACGAGAACTCGAATGCCTGTGCCCATCACGTCCCTTTCCGGCTAGGAGCAGTAACGAATGATCGTCTGGGTCAATTCCTTTGGATCAAATTTGGTCAGATAATCGCTCGCCCCAACGGCTTTGCCCTTATCGGCGTTGCAACTGCCGGTGAGCGAGGAGTGCAGCACGATCGCGATGTCGTTGAACCGGGGATCGCTTCGAATGTGACGGGTCAACGTGAACCCGTCCATGTCCGGCATCTCGATGTCGCTCAACACAAGCTGCACCTCATCCTTCACCTGCCTGCCCGCTTCAGCGGCTTTCTGCGCCAACGCGAGGAGCTGCTCCCACGCGTCTTGTCCGGTCACGGCCTGCAGGTACGAGATCCCCAGTTTGTCGAGCGCCTTGCGAATTTGCATCCGGGCGACCGAGGAATCATCGGCAAACAGGACGCGCTTGTGCTTTATTTCCGGCTTCATCTCCACGCCGGCATAGACTTCCTCATCCGGTTTGGGCGACATCTCCGCCAGAATCTTCTCGACGTCGAGGATCAGCACCATCTGTCCGTCATCCAGCATCGCGACGGCGGTCACGGCACCTTTCGTATTATTCCTGACGAGCGGAGGCGGCGATTTGATCTGCGTCCACGAGAGCCGCAGGATGCGATCGACGCCGGCCACATGAAAGGCTTGCAGGCTCATGTTGTATTCGGTGACGATGAGCTTCCCCTCTTGCCCGCCGGTGACCTCCGTTCCCTCGCCGAGCCCCAACGTTTTTTTCAGACCGATCACCGGCACCGTGGTTCCACGGATATTCGCCATACCCTCGACCCGCGGATCGGCTTCCGGCAGCCGCGTCAGAGTGGGAAATTTCATCACCTCTCGGACCTTGAACACGTTGATCCCGAACACTTCCCCAGTGCCGATGTGGAACAGCAGCAGCTCCATCCGGTTGGTGCCGGCCAGCCCTGTCCGGGCATCCACTTCCTTCATGAAGGTTGACATGGCATCTCCTCGTCAGCTCGCGGGCGAAGGACCATTACACGCCGGCGGCGGCCGTCTTGCCGCTTCGGATGCTTTGCACCAATTCCGGTATATCGAGAATCAAGACGACCTTCCCTTCGCCGGTAATCGTGGCTCCGGCGATGCCTTTGATCTCCGCGAGGTAATCGCCCATCGACTTGATGACGACCTCTTCCTGCGATCGCAGTCGATCCACGATCACCCCGACTTGTCGCTCCCCGATCCCCACGACCACCACGTAGAACTTGTCACGTTGCGCGTCGGAAGGGATCCCGAACTCATCGGAGAGCCTCAGCAAGGGCAGGACCCGTTCCCGCAGCGTCAATACTTCGCGCCCGTTGATCGTTTTGATGTCGCCCTTCGTGATCTTGACCGCTTCGACGACCGAGCCAAGCGGGATGGCAAACGTCGCCATCTCCACCTCGACGAGCAGGGCCTGGATGATCGCGATCGTGAGCGGAAGCTTGATCGTGATGATGCTGCCCTTGCCCAGACGAGAGTCGATCTCCACGCTGCCGTTGATCCGTCGGATGTTGGTGCGGACGACGTCCATGCCCACCCCGCGCCCCGACACATCGGTGACCTGCTCGGCCGTGCTGAAGCCCGGCAAGAAGACGAGGTTTAGGACATCGCGGGGATCCATCCCGGCGAGCTCGGTTTCGCTGACGATGCCACGCGCGAGCGCTTTGGCTTTGATCTTCTCGACCTGCAATCCTTTGCCGTCATCTTCGATGCGAATGACGATGCTGTTGCCTTCCTGGCTGGCCGCGATCCGCACTAAGCCCTCCGGTGATTTCCCGGCCGCTTGTCGTTCGGTCGGCAGCTCGATACCGTGGTCGACTGCATTCCGGACGATGTGGATCAGCGGATCGCCGACTTCGTCCGCCACCGATTTGTCGAGTTCGGTATCTTCGCCGTGCAGCTCGAGTCTCACCTGCTTGTGCAGCTTTTGTGAGAGATCGCGCACCATGCGGGGGAATTTCGCCAACACCTTCCGGATCGGCAGCATCCGGGTTTTCATCACGGCGAGCTGCAGGTCCGTCGTCACGAGATTGAGCTGCGCGAGCGTCTCACCGAGCTCCCGGACCAGCGGTTCGTTTTCGTACGACTGCTCCAAGCCGCCGCCGAGCTTCATGAGCCGATTGCGTCCAAGGACCAATTCACCGACCAGATTCATGACGGTATCGAGGCGACTGGTTTCAACACGGATGGTCTGGTCGTCCTCACCGCGGCCTTGTTTCACTTGCTTCTGCAGCGCCGCTTCCAACGTGCGCTCACTGATCGCACCGGACTGGACGAGGATTTCGCCGAGCGGCAATTTCTTCTCTTGCTGCTCGAGGGCCTCCATGACCTGCTCTTTCGACACCGCGCCTTCCTGAATCAGAATTTCTCCCAGCTTGGGCGGCGCGGGCGCCTCGATGGCCGGCGCGACCTCCGCCGGCGGCGGTTCGAGGTTCACCTGGCTCTCGACGGGCGCCGGCGCCCCACCGGCAAGGATGGCGTCCAGCTTCTGGGACATGGCGTCCGTTTCGACTTGCGTATCGATGCCCGATTCGCGGATATGACTCATCAGCTCCTTCACCACATCGATTGCCTCGAGGATGACCGTAATGATCGCCGGGGTGACGGCCATCTCGCCTTGCCGCAACTTGTTCAAAATGTTCTCGGACCGATGCGTCACGTCGACGAGACGGTTGAAGCCCAGAAAGGCCGCCGACCCTTTCATGCTGTGCATGGCACGAAAGATCTCGTCGAGGAGTTCCCGATTGTTAGGGTCCGACTCCAGCGTGATGAACCGCTGATCCAGCAGTTCGATCATTTCTTGCGACTCCGCCAGAAACTCGTTCAGGATTTCTTTGAGCTCGTCGTCCATGCACCGCCTCCGCTCATCTTGAGCTGCCTGCGCTCACCCCACCGGCACTCTTCTCTGCATCAGTTGAATCCGAACTGTCCCAAAATGTCGTCCACCAGGTCCTGCTTGAGCGCCGTCGATTTCGAGGCCTCCAGTTCTTTCAACATCTGATCCGCCTTGCCGTTGATCTTCTTTCCGCCGCCCTCTTGGCTCAGCCCGAATACCACCACCATCTCCAAGAGCTTGTGTTCAACGTCATCCAGGATCGTCATGATCTTCTTGATCCGCTGGGCGACGAGGTCCTGGAACGACAAGGCCGTCATGATTTCGACCAGCCGACGCTCGTCGTCCGCGACCCGGCGCTCGAGTGTCTTCAACTGGTGCAGGGCATCAGCGATCGAGCCTCCGTTCGCCAAGAAGCTCGTGAGCTGGGATAGCCCGCGGCTCAGCGCGAGCCGGTTGTCTTGGATCGTTTCCGTCAGCTCCATGACGCGATGCGTGCCTTCCTCGGTCAGCTTCGACAGATCGCTCAGATGTTCACTGGCCTGCGGCAATTGTGCTGTCGTGTCGTGAATCGGGGCTTCCACCTGGCGGAGCTGCCGCATCGTCGTTTCAATGTAGCGGGTCAATTCGCCCAACTCGGCGTACAACTTGCGCTGACCGTCATTCACAGGAGCCTCCATTCGGTCTCCGCACCCCAACCCGTCGGTGATCGTCGGCTTGCTACTTGAAGATCTTGCTCATCTTCTCTTGCAGAATTTCCGCCGTGAACGGCTTGACGACATAATTGCTGACGCCCGCCTGCACGGCCTCGATGATGTTCTCCTTTTGCGCTTCCGCCGTGACCATCAAGACCGGAATTGATTTCAAGGTTTCGTCCCCGCGGATGGCGCGCAACAACTCGATACCGCTCATGACCGGCATGTTCCAGTCCGACACCACGAAGCCGTACTTGTCGGCCCGAAGCTTGTTCAGTGCCTCCTGCCCGTTCTCGGCTTCTTCGACGTTACCGAATCCCAATTGCTTCAGGAGATTCTTGACGATTCTCCGCATCGTGCTCATGTCGTCGACGACCATGATCTTCATGTTGGGATCTGCCGGCATACCGCGCTCCTCCTTGTTCGCCCGCGTCGCGTGCCGCGACTACATTTTTTGATAGACAACGGACCGGTTCGCATGGACGGCGGTAAACGACGTGGACACGCCGTGCAGCGATTCGGAAAACCCAATCACCAAGTAGCCTTGAGGCCGCAGCGCCTGACCGAGGTTGGCGACAATCCGTTGCTTGGCCTTATCGTCAAAGTAGATCAGGCAATTGCGGCAGAAAATGACATCGAAGCCGCGCATGAGTTTCATCCGCACACTGTCGTACAAATTCATCTGGCTGAACTTCACGAGCTGTTTCACCCTGTCGCTCACGGCGTACTGCCCGCCCTGGCAATGAAAATATTTTTTCAGCAACGCGGGCGGCACATTGCGGACCGCGTACGCGCCGTAGACCGCCGTTTGCGCCGCACTCAATGCCGACTCACTGATGTCGCTGGCCACGATCTCGAGCGTCCAATTCATCAACGCGGGGTGCTCCAGCATCAAGATAGCGAGCGTGTACGCCTCATCGCCCGTCGAGCAGGCCGCGCTCCACAGCCGCAATTTGCCCGCCGCCGCATTGGCCCGTGCAATCGCCGGAACGATCACGTCTGAGAACGCCTGAAGCTGGGCCAGGTCCCGATAGAAAAACGTCTCGTTTGTCGTGACGAGATCGAAGACGTGATTGAGCTCGTGGTCCCGCCATGCGTCATACTTCAGCAGCCGGAGATAGTCCTCATAGGAGCCGCACTTGCGTTCTTTCAGCCGCGGCTGCAATCGGCTTTCGAGAACATATTTTTTATTATCGGGAAAGAACAGGCCCGTCAGTTCGTAGATCAGATCACGAAGATCGCGAAACGTTGACTGAGTGAGCTCGGTCGTGGCCTTCACGCTGCGTCCACACGTCTGATCAACATCATCATTGCCGACCGTCACGCCTGCGCAGACCGCCGCTGCATCCATTGTTGAATATCGTGACGGAGAAAGCGCCAATGCTTGCCGATTTTGGACGCCGGGATCTCCCCGATGCGCGCAAGCTTGTAAACAGTGGATTTCGGAACGCGCAGAAAGTGTGCGACTTCTCCGACTGTGAGAATTTCTCCTTCCAATGTCGCCTTCCCCCTCTGTTGTGTGTCGATTCCTGTTAAGACCGTCTCGTTCATGTCGAATGCCATATCGGATTGCCGGATGGAAAACTTAAGGAGCGCCCTTTGGCCATTGATCGCCGGCGGTAACGGCAACCGTCTTGCAACCATCGGGAGGCCAGACCGGCCGACGGGTAGACCGTAGACGCGCGGCTAGATAGAACTGGCCGGATTCTCGTCAGAGATTTGAATTCAGGAGAGTCGTGAGCACGATCGTCTCGATTGCGTCAGGCAAGGGAGGAGTGGGCAAAAGCGTCGTAGCGGGCAATCTCGGCCTAGCGCTTGCCAAACAAGGCCGGCGAGTGATTCTCGTCGACCTGGACGTCGGCGGCTGCGACCTGCACGTTCTGTTCGGCCTCCTCTCTCCGCCCGTCACGCTGACCGATTTCCTGGCTCGTCGTGTTGACTCGCTTGATGCGCTTGTGCTTCCGATTCCCGGACAGGCGGGCCTTAGCCTGATCCCGGGCACGGGAGACACGCTGGCGACGGCGAACATGCCCTATGCCAAGAAGAAACGTTTGCTGAGGCATCTCAGGAATTTGGAGGCCGATGTGCTGATCATCGACATCGGCGCCGGCACGAATTACCACGCCCTGGATTTCTTTCTGATGGCCGATTATCCCATCGCCGTCGCCACCCCTGATCCGACGTCCGTCCTCGATCTTTATCGATTCATCAAGCTCGCGGCGATTCGACGGGTGCTGTCGCGCGTCCTCGTGAACGATCCCTTGACCGAGGCCCTGTCGGACCGGGACTTCGACAGCGTCGACGAGGTGCTGGCCGCGGCCGGGACAACCGGAGAGACGGGCCGTCTTCTCGTCGAGGACGCTCTCAGGGCGTTTCGTCCCTCGCTTCTACTCAATCGCACGACGCCACGATCGAAAGTCAATACGTTGCAGTTACAGAAGCTGCTGCGGCACTACGTGGGCGGAGAACTGACGCTATTGGGCGAGATCCCAGACGATCCCGCCGTGCAACAGTCGGTCCGAAGCTATTTGCCGGTCGTGGAGTCCTCGCCGAAATCCCCCGCCGCTCAGGCGTTCACCTGCGCGAGCTCACGGTTGCTCGCTGCAATCGGTCACCAGGAACCCGTCGCTACGAACGGCTAGTCTCGAATTACCGGGCCACTCAGATGCCGAGCGCGCAGACGTTCGGCTTGAACCTGGAAGATATGCCGGATCACCCGTTCGTGGTCGTCTTGCTCCATCGCAACAAAACGGGTGGCAACGCTGTAGAGCCGATCGGCCGCCTGTACAGCTTCCACCCGCGTCACGACGGCTCGCGCAGTGATGGGCACAAAGGGCGGAAGGATGAGGCGGAGGTCCAGTTCATCACCTTCGTTCAACGGGCGGGAAACGTGAAAGCTGATCCCGCCGCCGCTGATATTGACGCATGTCAACCGGGGAAGCGGCATCTCGGGTTTCCCATCCCTAGCAAGCTGCTGGAGGATCACTTCGAGAACCCAATCGATTTTCTTGAGCCATGGAATGAGCAACGGATCACCTTCCGGGGCGTGACGCTCGAGAAGATCAGCCGTGGGCTTTGTGATAAAGGTCGTAATCGCGTCGGCCAACGGTTGGTCGGCGTCCGGAGGCCCGAACGCGGCTTCACGTGCCACGACGCGATAATCGAGCAAGAGCGTGTCATCGACGCGAAGCCACTCGCGCCGCTCGTCCAAGTATTGCGGCACCCTCGACTGGCTCATAGCCGGTTGGTAGACGCGCGCCGGTGAGGAGCCCCCCGCCCAGCCGGCCTGCAAAGCGTTTGCTCGTCACCCGCCGGATCCACAACCACCAAGTTGCGCCCGGATGACTTCGCCTTGTACAGCGCGTGATCGGCAGCCGCAACGAGCTGCTCGGGTGTCAGCGAAGCGGCCTGCCGGTAGCTCGCCACGCCGAAGCTCATGGTGAGCCGTACGGTGGAACCACCGACGACGAAGACGTGTCGTGCGATCCGATTCCTGATGCGATCGGCCAACGTTACGGCCGCATGCGCGCTGGTTCTCGGCAGAATCAACGCAAACTCCTCACCGCCATACCGAGTCACGATATCGGATCCCCGGATCGAAGTCGCGAGTAGACCCGCCACTTCCCTGAGCAGCGCATCGCCGGACGGATGGCCGAATCGATCGTTCACAGTCTTGAAATGGTCGATGTCGGTCAAGACGAGACACATCGGCGACTGGTAGCGCTGCGCGGTATGGAGTTCCCGACGCAGAATGGCGTCGAAGGCGCGGCGATTGAGCAGATTGGTCAAGCTATCGCGAATGGCCAGCTGTTCAAGCTCTTGGAGCAGCGTTAAATGGCTCATCGCCAATGCGAGCGACGTCGCGGCGATGCCAAGCCACTTCGTTTCCGCCTGCTCGAACCCATTCACGCTCATGCGCTCGATACGAAGCGAGCCGTGGCAGACGGTGCCGGAGAGCAGCGGCAGTTCCAAGATTGACGCTCGGGATCGCTCCGGATTGTCGCGGTGTGCCGGCAACAGCCTTCTGACCGCATGGTCACGCTCACCTCCAGCGAATGCGGTACGAAGCCAGATGCCTTCCGGCCGATGCCACCGGACAGTGAGGCCGTCGAATGGGACGATCTGCGTCAGGCGGTCAGCGAAGACCTCGATCATTTCATCTACGGTTCGTGTCGCCGATACCGACTGGCCGAGTTCGTTCAAGCGAATCAAGTGGTCGTTCCAGCGTTGTAGCGCATCTCGTTCCTGCGCTAACTCCAGGTTGGCCTTCTTGAGACGTGCCGACAACCCGTGGACCTCGAGAAACGCCGCTCGCGTGCGTAGCCCCTCTCGTAACGCTTCTTCAATCCGCCCGGCCTTGACCGGAGCAACGAGATAGTCATAGACGCCGTCCCGGAGTAAGGCTGCAACGGTCTCGGCGCCGGCTTCAGGGCCGACGAGGATGAGGCAACTGTCGCTTTCCCGTTCGCGAAGGCGTTCGAGGACCGGTCGTACCTCGTCCGGCGATGAGCGGACGGTGTAGATCACTGCGCCACGATCTCCGCCGGTCGCTCGCTCAACAAGCTCGCGGTCCGTCTCAACCCAGACGTGGGTATACTGGGCCGCGGCCAGCCGGCTGAGCAGTGTCTCCGCGCTCCATTCAGCCGTATGTCGAATAAGGATTCGCATCAATGGCGGTGATCCGATGCATTGCTTCAAACTGCGCACTACACGCCAAGCAAGCATCCTGCCAGCGTGCCGGCCTTTAACACCGCTGTTTCTTTGGAGGCGAGATTACACGACAAGCGTCGCAGGCAGATTTTGCCGGGCGAGATGATGCCGGTTACTTCGGATCGGAGAATTGAGGGGTTGCTTCCTCAGCTTCGCCCACCGACTGAAGTGCCTCGTCGGAAATCGTGACGCGATCCAGCCTTGATTCCGGCGCCTGAGGCGACTCCGCCTTGGTATCTTCTACGCGCAAGCTTCGATGGTAAGTGCGCACGAGATTGTGGAGATGCGAGAACTCTATCGCCATGGCGGGTGTCGTGTTCAGACTCAGATGTGCCCGTCGACGTATCGAGCCCGGCCTTGTGCTGAGGGGTGAGCGAGACGGTGAAACGTTCGCCGCATGGCGGCCGCATCATCGAGAAGGACTACAACGGCCGAGCGGGCCGTGTATGCCTTTAGATAGATCGTTTCATCGAGTTCGGACAAGCGCTGCGCGGTCTGGGCGGAGAAGGAATGCTGCTCCAACAGGTCTTGCCGACCTGCGTAGCAATGTTGGACGATCGTCCAATCCCCTCGCTCCGCGGCGCGTAAGGCCTCCTCGGTGAGCGCTACAGCGCTCCGTTCCCAGTCGCTCGCCATGGGATCATGCCCCTACGACGGCCGCCATCGCTCCTTGTTGAGCCAGCGTCTGCCAGGCATCACGTAAGGTGGTGAGGCAACGAATGGGTCCGTCGAGATGCTTCACATCATGGCGCAGATTCGCTTGGGTAAACTCCTCCAGCATGTAGTCATAGAGTCGTCGCAGCGAGGCAGCGATCTCCTTGCCGCGCTCCATGTCCAGGACATTGGAAAGCTCACTCACGATTGCGATCGCACGCCCCAAGAAGCGTGCCTTGTCCCGATAGTCGTTGCGAAGAATGCCTTCTCGTGCCAACTCGAGTGATTGCAGCACGCCGTCATACAGCAACACGATCAATTGCACTTCGGATGCCGTGAGCACTTGGGTGCGTTGGTACTGCTTGATCGCCTCGTTCATATGCCTTCCTTTATAGCTGTTTCAGGTAGTCCATCTGGCCTTGCATCTGGCGCAACAAGGCATCCAACTGGGCATACTGCAATTGCAGACGCTCTTGGTACGCGCTGAGCGCGTCCTGCTTCTGGCGAATTTGGTCTCCCATGTCGCTGATCTGTTGGCTGAGACTGGCCTTCCGCAAGGTCAGTGCGCCAGAGCTCACGTCATCAAGCGCATCGATGGCATCGGAGATCCGCTGTGCCACGCCAGTCGAACTCGGCTGTCCGGCAAAGAGGTTCTGCACGTCGGTATAGTTTGTGCTGAGCGCACCTTGCAGTTTTGTGTCATCGATCGTGATGGTCCCGTCTCGTTGCGTCTGAAAGCCCAACAGGCCCACGGATGTCAGATTGCTCAATCCGCTCACTTCATCCGACATCGCCTGTCGCAATCGGCTCAACACGGTCTGTGGTGTCCCTTCGGCAAAAAACACACCACCCTGCTTGGTATCCGTGTCGTAGGTGTCTCGGGAGCCGATAAACTTCACCACGTCGTTATATGCGGACACGAGCGCTTTGATATCAGTTGTGATCGACGCGAGATCCCGCCCGACGGCAACATTCACCGTCTTCCCCGCTGCGGTGGTCGATTTCAGTGATAATGTCACGCCCGCGATCGCATCAGTGATGGTATTGCTGCTGCGCTGGATGGTGACCGTCGTCCCGGTGGGATCGCCCAAGACGACAGTTGCATCCTGCGCCGCCTGTAACGTGTCCGTCCCGCCGGTGCCGGTGGAATTGAGAAAATCCAAGTCCGTCGAGTCGGCTGTCACGCTAATGGCCGACGCCGCACCCGTGTCGGTGCTGGTCAACAGCAATCGATACGCGGGGGACGTGCTCGTGCCGGTATTCAACACGGACGCGCTGACGCCGGCGCCCAGATCGTTGATCGCGGTCTTCAGATCATCTAACGTCGCGCCGTTACTCAATGTCACCGTCTGCGTCGTACCGCCGCCGACCTGAAAGCTGAAAGTCGCCGAGCTGCCCGAGACGATGCTGCTCGTCGTGCTGCTGACGGTTTTTGAGACTTTCGAAGCGATCTGGTGTGCGGTCGCCAATTGCGTAATCTGAAGCGTGTAATTCCCCGGCGTGGCGTCACTGCTTGCTGTCGCGCTGAGAAGCGTATCGTCACCGACCGACACCGAAAATCGGTCGAATCCGGACGCCCGTTGGAGGCTCGACGCCGCTGACTGCAACTTGAGGAGATCAGAATCCAACGTTCCATAATCGGTCAGCCGCGTCTGAAGCGTCTTCTGATCCTGGGAGAGCTGGTCGATCGGGACCTGCTCGACCGCAACGAGTTGGGAGACGACCTGTTGAAAGTCGATGCCATTTCCAAGCCCGCCAAAACTGATCCCAGCCATCGTTATGTCCGTTTCGTCAGGAGTAGTCCTTGTGCCACGTCCAGCCGCTTGGCAATCTCGAGCATCTCCTGTGCCGGTACTTGCCGGATCAACTCCCCTGATTGCTGATCGATGATCTTCACGACCACGCGATGCAGATCGGGGTCGATCTCGATCTTCAGCCGGGAGTCCATATGATCGAAGGCTTCTCGCACCTTCTGCACTGCGTGCTCCAAGGTGCTCCGATCCGCGGCAACGCCTCCGGCCGATTCGGGATGATTCGATCCAAGCCGGGCCCCGGGGACTTTTGTCGACCCTCCATCGGCGCCCTTCGGTACAGGATCAAGGGTCACGGGAAGGGCGTCCCGCCCCGTCACCTCATGAATCATGGCCGCCTCCGTTCAATAATCCTTCGCGCGTCCTTTCGAGAAGAAAGGACGCGCGAAAGTCGTTGGGCTTACCGCAACAAGGTCAATGCCTGCTGCGGCAGCGCGTTCGCTTGGGCCAGAATGGCGATGCCTGATTGCACGAGGATCTGGTTCTTGGTGAACACCGAGGTTTCGTATGCCACGTCCGCATCACGGATGCGGGACTCCGCGGCCGAGAAGTTCTGGCTCGTTACCTGAAGGCTGGAGATCGTCGCCTCCAAGCGGTTCTGATACGACCCGTAATCGGCTCGCGCCGTCGCTACCGCGCTGATCGCGCTGTCGATGTTTGACAAGGCGCTCTGCGCGTTCGCCGCCGTCGACACGTTGACCGTGTTGAGCCCAATCGAGCTGACGTCCAGATCCCGAAGGCTGAGGGTCAAGCTGTCATTCGCACCGCTCTTGAAGCCGACTTGAATCGTAAATTGATTCGCAGAGCCGCTGAGCAGTGCGGTGCCGTTAAACTCGGTCACGGCCGCGATACGGTCGATCTCGGACCGTAACTGCACAAATTCTTGATCCAGGTACGAGCGCTCGGTCGTGCCCACGGTCCCGTTCGCCGACTCTGACGCCAATTCCCGCATGCGGGACAGCAGATTACCGATCGTCTGTGCGGCGCCGTCCGCGATCTGCGTCAAGCTGATGCCGTCGTTCGAATTGCGGACGGCCTGATTGATGCTGCGGATATGGGCACGCAACGTTTCCGACACGCCGAGGCCGGCGGCATCGTCAGCGGCGCGAGTGATGCGAAGACCGGACGACAATCTCTCGACGGAACGCTCCAACTGATCAGTGCTGGCCGTCAAGTTATTCTGCGCCGCCAGCGAGGCGATGTTCGTGTTAACGACAAGTGCCATGACGTTCCTCCTTGAATGGGTTAAGTGTCGGTCTGTCTTCGGCATCCTTGCCGGGACAGCGGCGAGTTGCGGTCATGACACCGCCACCCCCTCTCCGACCGCCGTACTCGCTGTTGGCTCTGTATCGGCACCGGCTGAAGCGAACTTGAGAGGAACACCTGGCCATCCCAAGCTTCATGAAATGGAACGTAACGATCGACAATGGAGACCACGAAACCTATGGTAAAAGTCGTGGCAGTATTTCGTATTCCAGAAGATCGGCCACCATGATGGAGTCGCCTGACGTTCGTGCATGGACCAGTTTGTGCGCCCACGAATACAATCCTCCCTCCTGGCCTGTGCTCCCCGGCATTGCCTTGTCGGCATATTCCAGGTAGTCGGCAAGCCGACCTAGCCAGCTATCAACGGAAGAGACGGAAGCAGTATGGGTCCGCAGTCCCGAGACCAATGACTCCCCGTCTGCTCGCAAGAGAGAGACATATTGATGCACCGTTGCTTCCGCGCGCCGGGTGATGTCCTCAAGTGACTGCGTCTGCGCATGTATGGGACCTATCTCTCCCACACGGCGTTCCAACAGGGGCGGAATGAGATCGCGATCACTGATCGATCGTCCCGCGATCGAGAGCCTCGTGACGAGCCGTCCTTTAGCGTGAGCTCTGTCGCTAATTGCAGCAACGGTCTCGGCCACGCGGGCGTTATCATCAACACTCCACCGCTCTTCATCCATCGAGATTTGCATGGCATCCTCTTTCACGATGAGCCCATAGCTGCATCATCTGTAATTTAACCGGCCTCCTTGACATGCCCGTAGTCGGTCCATGACTGCCATCAGACGCCGATACCACGTTCGATACGCGTCTACCTGCTGCCTGGCCATCGCACCGATTTCCATATCCTCACTGGAATGCAGATGACGGACGAACGCCACAGTAATGGGTTCGAATGCCGGCGACCCCATTGCTTCAGCAATGGCGCGGTGCCGGCGTTCGGTGAGTTCGCTCTGCAGCGATTGAAGGGTTTTCACGAGAAGAGGCTGTTGACGCACCACGTTTGCGACCGCTTCAGCGCGTGTCACCAAGTCTGCCGCCGAGGTGAGGAGACGACGACATCGAGTTTCCTCAACATCGAGATCCGGCGGCGGCCCCACCTGCCCCTGATTGCTAGAAAGACCGGTGAAGGACTCGTACCAGAACCGCCGCCAAAAACGTGCATACCACTCTGTGCTTTCATCTTCGTGACCAGCCCTCAGGTCATAGTGAACAAGACCGTCGCCGTCCATCGACGACTGATAGAGGCGGACACCACTGATTCGAGTTGGCAGGGGGCCATGGCCAAGAAGATGGACGCAGAGTTGCGCAACCTCATCCGGCACGATGCGATCTTTGCAAGCATGATGCGCACAAACCTGATCGAATCCACACGGAGCACAGCCGAGTTCAGGCTGAATCACCCAATGCCCATTCCCGTAAGGCCCGGTCTCATGAAAATCGACGTGACCAACGGAGAGATCGATGACCGGTGTCCCCACGCCGACCGCCAGGTGCATCGGCCCGGTGTCGTTCGTGATCATCAATCGGCACTGCTGCAAGAGCGCGACGAGTTGGGGGAGAGTCGTCTGCCCAATGGCATCGATCACGGCGCCCCTCCCGCCTGACGCTCTGTACGCCGCGAGGGCCTGCGCGGCGGCAGTCCCTTCGCTGTTCGTCCCGATCAGGACGAACGTCGCATCGACGCGTCGCGCCAAGGCGGCCATCGCCCGGCCGAAATACTCCGGCCGCCACGCCTTGATCGCTTCACTCGCGCCGACCTGTACGGCAACCAAATGGCCGGCCGCCTTCCCTTTCACGAACCGAACAGCCCATTCGACGGCATCCCGATCGACCGCGAGTGTCAATGGCGCAGCCGGCCCCGCCCCGCTTCCGCCCAACGCGTAGAGATCGACCAAGTTGAATCGATTGAAGCGGCGATAGCGGTGGAGGTCGGCAAAATACGCCATCCAAGGGTTGTTGACGATCGTCACGCCGTCGGCCGTCGCCGTCACCCCTCTTGTGTCCGGTACGCGGAGGTAGGCCGCGAGCAAGCCGCTGCGGCGATTGAATGTGAGATTGACGACGCGGTCATATCCCACTTCAGCTAACCGTCCAAGCCACCCCGTCACCTCGCGATGCAGCGACACTATATCTTTCGTCATCGCACGCGTGTCGTCGGTCAGCGCTTGAAAATCCTGAGCATGGATGTGGCGAAGACCGGGCAACAGGGCTGCCACACTGGCAAACGACCGATCGACCAGAAGATCGACCGCGACGCCGGGACACTCATGATGCAGCCGCGTGATGAGCGGTACGGTTTGCACGAGATCGCCCATCCTGGTCACATTGATGATCAACACCTGCTGCGTCATACGAGGTCCCGCGTCTCTTGCCGATATTCGTCGAGCATGAGGATGATCAACTCATCACGGCTCAACACGGCCGTCGGCCCTTTGCGACGGATCTCTGCTGCCAACTGTTTCAACTCTACCCGTTCGTTCCCGGCATGACGGCCGAGCGCTTCTCGAAGCTCCGGCGGCACGCTATTCTGTTGCGCCAAGGCTGCCGCCTGCCGCTCCCCGCGCAGCACGCCGCCGATTCGATCGGGATGGCGGAGCCCGAGATGGCTCAACAGCGCGGTCATGCGATGCACGTACGTGTGGCGTTGGAGGACCTGTTCTCGCGCACGGGCCGCTGCGGCGGCACGAGCGTCCGGCTCATCGAGCCAGCGGCGTATCGCGGGTACGCACTCTTCAGGTCGTTCCATGATCGCCACATCGCCGGCCTCGAACAGTTCCGCCAACAACGTCCGCCGATCGACGAGCTGAAACGCACCGCACGCCGCCAACTCGAACGTGCGAGGATTGACGAAATCTCCCTCCGGATCGAAGCCGCTCCCCGTCCAACTGTGCAGGTTGAGGTTGACCTTGGTGGCGCTGAACACTTTGATGCACGTGTCCGTGTCGATCCGTGCTCCATTGCGTTGCAGCACGTGATCGAGCCCCGTCGCGTCGTCCCATTCGTTGCCCCAAACCTTGAACGTCC
This sequence comes from Nitrospira sp. Vd2, assembly GCF_979581665.1. Taxonomy (NCBI): domain Bacteria; kingdom Pseudomonadati; phylum Nitrospirota; class Nitrospiria; order Nitrospirales; family Nitrospiraceae; genus Nitrospira; species Nitrospira sp. Vd2. The sequence continues at coordinate 48,236 of NZ_CEFZSK010000008.1, forward strand.
ACTCCTGTCGAGCGAGTTCAGGAAGAAGCTGACGCCGGTTCGCATAGCCGGCGCCGACGAAGGACACATCGGCGCCAAATTCTCGCCGCTCTTCGTCGGACAGCATCACGGGACGATGAACAGCGGGGTCGGCCGCCATCGGCAAGTACGTCACATCCTTCGCGCCAGCTTGACGCAACGCCTCTTCACATGCCCCACGCTGGATCACGAACCAGTGATCGTAGGCGCCGGCCACTTGTTGCCAATACGTGAGATGCCGGTAGTTCTCAACGAACCACATGGCGGTCAGAAAACGCTTGCGACGGAGCAGATCGAGTAGAGGAACACTGAGCGGGGCCTGCGCCAGCGCGAGCGTGATGTCGGGCGGGTCTTCCGCCAGCCTAGCCAGGGTCAGTTGCCCGAGCACGTCGCCGAAGCGCGTTTGCAAGGTGAGTTGATGCCGCCGATCGCTGAGCCGTCCGAACGCCTCGTAGCTGGCATGATGGACACTGTGATCGATCCATGTCACACGGTGGCCGAGCGTGTCCAGTGCCGAGACCACGTATCGAGCAATGGGCAACGAGCCGCCGTAGATCGGCCCGACGACGGCGACGTGCACCTGCCCCCCCGATCGTGCTGCCATCTGTTCGCGCAACCGCCGTTCCAGCTCAGCATGGATACCACTATTATGAATGCGGGCTGCCGGCGCATACGAGACGATGCGGACCGGCTGTGGGAACTCGTTGATGGCGGCCGCCATGCTGCTCGTGTCTCCCCAGACCCAGACGACCTGGCCGGCCCAGTCATCAATCGCCCTCGCCGCACACGCATCGTGTAGCTCGTCGAGATTGGGCACGGCCACCGCCACAATTTGCTCGCGAGGAAGCAGCGACTTCAATGCTTCAACGTGATACAGAAGTCCAACACCAAGGACGACAATTGTCTCCTTTTCAGAGCAACGTGATGCTTGTGCATCTGCCCACGCTTGCGCCTCACGCTGCGGGTCATACGCACTGTGGATAGCCTTGTTCGATTCCGATGCCGTCGGCAAGCCGGAACGGGACTGGCTCATGGTGAGCAGTCCCCCCTTGGCGTCCCGAACGGCCGCTGCTAGTTTCGTGTCACGCTGCCGGATCGCAGCAAGGTTCGTCTCAAACCAGCTCATGATTCTCTACTCGTGATCGTGCGGCCGTCGTCAATCGCTGCCAGATTTCCTCGCGCGTCCGCTCCGGCCTCTCGTCGTCAGGTTCCGTGTAATAGGCACCCCATCGATCCACTCGGCTCTGCCAACACTGCCAGCCGTCGACACGACCCGATTCCGACGTTCCGTGTTGCAGCAGCGCGACACTTTCTCTGATCGGCCACCTCTGCGGCACTTCGCAGTCCGACTGCCACACCCAATGTCCTCTACCGTAGGGACCGGTCTCATGGATTCGCGCCTTCGCAAAATAGAAGCCCATTACTCGTGTACCAAGCGCCGCGGCGAGATGGAGGGGTCCCGTATCACTGCCCACGACCGCTTCGCAACGACCGAGCACCGTCATGAGTTGCGTAAGATCAATCCGCCCGGTCGCATTCCAGACACGGCCGAGCAGCAGCGGCGGTAACGTTTCCTCCATGACTCGTGCGGCCTCCTGTTCGCGTTGACTGCCGAGGAGCACCACGCATGTCTCTGGATCAGCACGCAGGTATGTCATAATCCACTCAGACCAGACGGACGGCGGGATCCAACGCTCCCGCGCTCCGGCCCCGACGATCACGCCAATCCATCGGCTTGATTGTTCTCCCATCGCTGACAGGAAAGGTGGCAACGGCGCAGATTGCGGAGAGAGTCGCGGTGGCTCGCCAGTCGGTCGAACCCCGCACAGCCCACAGAAGGCATCCGCCAGGTGGACACGATTTGGTCCTCGTTCTCTGGCAACCGCCCGCAAATACTCAGCCCACGGGGACAGCGCAGTGGTCAGTGGACCGGCCTCGCCCGGCCCCCGCACGTCGGAAGCGAAGAGGTGCGCGGCCAGGATCGCGCGATCGTGTTGATTCAAATTATACGCGCGGACATAGCGCCGGCCGGCAGTCACATCGAGATATCGGACGATCTCCGCGCAATTGCCCGGGCTCGCCACATCGCGCCGCGCCCACTCTCGCCATCGCTCGCCATCCCAAGGAATGACGGCATCGACCATCGCGCACGCCTGCATGACGGGAACGAGCGGCGCCGCGCATAGGACGTCGAGATAACGTTCGCCTCGCTGTTTCCGGATGGCTGCAACCGCAGGAAGCGACTGAACGAGGTCACCCAACCTTGCGAGTTGAACGACAAGAGCGCGGGTCATGATGCGGAGGTAGTCGTGAGCGCGCCTCCGTTCAGCGCGGTCGCTAATTCATTCAAGCCATCGTAGCCGGGATTCAGAAGATGAATGGCGTGGTATTCGCTGCGCGCCACATCGTGGCGGCCCAGGCGCACGGCAACGCCGGCCAAGGCAAATCGCGCTGCGAGATCCGCCGAGTTTCGAGCCGTGAATCGGCGCAGGTGGGCGAAGAGGTCGGCCCAACGCTCGAGCGCCGTGCCGCTTCGCAAGAGCCAGTGGAGCGCATCCTGATCGTCAGGGGCAACGCGGAGCGCTTCTGAAAAATGCGGCCATGCACGGCCCGGGTCCCCCGCGCCCATCGCCGCCATCCCGATCCCCATGTGCGCTTTTCTAACATCGCCTCCATACTGTAGCGCCCGGCCAAATGCGGCCTCCGCGTCGGCATACGAGTGTCGCTGCATCGCGAGCACGCCGCGGAGCAGCCATCCCTCCCCATGATCGGGCGAGCGGCTCAGCAGTGTTGTAAGATGCTCCTCCGCTTCCTCCACGCGGCCGGCCTCGAGCGCATATTTCGCCAGTGCAACCCGCGCATCCGCGGCTTCTTCGATGGAAAGGAGACGTTGCCAAAATGCAGGCGCATGGGCTTCGAGCTTCGCCCATCGGCAAAGGCCAGCCGCCCACCGCAAAACCCCCTTGTCTTCAGGCCACCCTTCTTCTGCCAACAGTGACGCCAGAGCCGTGAAATCCCTCCGGTGTGCTGCTCGTTGCGCGGCTGCCACCCGTTCCCATTGGTCGCGCGTCTGGGGCGGCAACACCGCCAAACGATCCTTCAGCAGGTGATCCTCCGTCCAAGTCGTATAGAAGTAGCCGTCGCTGACATAGACGGAATCTTCGTCCGGCAACCACCAATGGTGTCCCCATCGCTGAATGAGCCGGCGTACATTGTGATCTTCATATGTCTTGCGTCCCGGCGTCTGGCTTTCGAGATGATAGAGAACGCTCCTCGGCTGATAGATCACGCGGCCGCCCCGCTCCCGAATCTTCAAACACAGATCGACATCCTCGAAGCCATTCACATATTCCTCGTCGAACCCGCCAACGGCGTCAAATGCCTCCCGGCGCACCAGCATGCATGCCCCTGTCACAACCTGAAATTCCCGGCGAGAATTGACGGCAGGCGCGGCGGCCGGGAACCCTCTATACACGTGATAGGGCAGAAAGAAGTCACGTGAAAAGACCACGCCCGCGTGTTGAATGGAGCCATCCGGATACAACAGCTTACTGCCGACGACCGCGACGTCAGGATACGATTCGATTTCGTCCACGAGCGCCTTCAACCAGCCAGGCAAGGGAATGGTATCGTTATTGAGAAAGACGAGATAACGACCGCTCGCCGCCCTCGCGCCTTGATTACACGCTTTTGCAAAGCCGCGATTGTCGGTGTTCCGAATGATTCGGACATCACCGCCGAGTCGGGCGAGTAACTCGCCGGTCGTATCCGTAGAGCCGTTATCGACAATCACGACTTCGTAGTTGACATCCTGAGTCGTACGGCTCAGCGCTCTCAGACATTGTTCGGTTAGCTCTCGGCGATTCCAGACCGGCACAATGATCGAACAATCCACGGACTGACGTCGCAGCTCCTTCGCCCGAACTGCGAGCTGCTCTTGCTGAGCTTGAAGTACCCCCGGGAGGCGCTCGGCATAGGGACGATATTTTCGATAAATAATCTCGGTCGTCCGAAAATAAGTGTCCCGGTCCCCGCTTGTCATCGAGGAGCCATCGGTCCGCCACGTAAATTCTGCTGTTTTCAACGGGACGTGCAGGAAGGCCGTTCTCGTGGCGATTCGGATCCAGAGATCCCAATCCTCGTGTGCAAAGAGCGATTCGTCAAACCCGCCGACCTCGTCGATCAGCGCGCGCTCGTGCATCACGCACAGAACGGGAAAGTAATTGGAAACAAGAAGCTGTGGAGCGCTAAAGTCATACGAATATGGAGCATCGCGGTTTATCTCGACCCGTTGGCATCCATCCCACCGCTCATGCACTCGCCATGCGTCACTATACGCGGCCCTGAATGTTCCCGCTTCAAGTGCGCGCACCAACATTTCGAGGTGCTCTGGGTAATAGCGATCGTCATCATCGAGATAGGCTACATATTTCCCTTTGGCCAAACGTAGGCCCGTATTCCGAGATGCAGCCAGCCCCCGATTACGGTCGTGCCGCGCATAGATGATGCGGCCGTCGTGATCAAGTGCGTGAATGATGTCTTCCACATCGATGTCTCCATCATTCACGACGATAATTTCGAAGTCTTGCATCGTTTGCCGGAGAATCGTCTCGAGCGCTTCACGCAATTGCGCGGGACGGTTATAGGTCGGCACAATGACCGATACCATCGGAGGCAGGTTGAACGAGGAGATATGGTGAGAGCCATCAGACAGCTGGCACGCCCATACCTGATAAATAGGCAACAATGAGAGTGCCCGCTGGTCCACAGGCGTCGGCGCAGGGATGAAACGTAATGACGGAAGCTCAACGTAGACACGCTCCAGACCAAGGCAGTACAGGCCTGTGCCGCGCAGCAGCGAGCGAAGTTCGGTCTCTGTCAGCCAGTCTTCGATGGGTTGATTCGGCGGTGCGATTCGTTGCCATTGTTCGCGGGCATCCCCGCGAGGGGTGCTGAGGATAAGGTACCCACCTGGTTTGAGGAGAGCCACGAGGGTATGAAGGAAATCGGGTTGATCCGCTTGAGGAACGTGTTCGATGACCTCAGAGCAAATCACGACATCGTACGGGGAGAAGTCAGGCCGGTCGAGAATGGTCTTGGCCGTACCGGCCGTAAACCGTAAGGAGGGGAACAACTCTCTCGCCCGCCCTGCGACTTCCGCAACCGGTTCCACGCCTTCACAGTCCCCGTAACAGGTCGAGAGAAGATTCGTCAGCCAACCTCGGCCACAGCCAACTTCGATCATCCGAAGTGGCCCGCTTCCCGCCGGTCTTCGTCGTGCAATCATCTCCAAGAACGACGCAATTTTGCTCCATCGCGCCGCTTCATCGGGATTGGGATGGGGCGTAGACCAGTATGGCGTATCGATGAAAAGCTTCGTATAGAAGCGATCTGTCGGCGTCGACGTTTGGGTCGGATGGTCCCCTTCACTCCTTTTAGCCGGTAAGATGCCATCGCCGTTTGGCATCCTTCTTTCTCCGCACGCCACTCCCTGCCGGATCCACTCCAGCACTTCGCGAACTCTCATCTCACTGCTGTGCAGTGCCTTCACGTTCTCGTGAGCCGCCGCGGCGATTGCATATCGATATTTAACGTCGTTCAACACTTTGACGAGATGATCGCGGAGAAGGTCCGGTCGCGTCGTATCAAACAGCAAGATTTCTTTTCCATCCCGAAACAGCTTGCGATTCCTCTCGCGGTCAGGAGGGGACCATGAAATCACCGGACGTCCTGCCGCCATCGCCTCTACCACTCGGCCTGGATAGAATTTTGCCAAGCTTGGCAAATTGACGATTGCCGGCCACCGCATTAAGCCCTGCATCCAGACGTCAAAAATGTTCTCTCGGATTGATCGAAGATGATTGACGTATGAGGTCAGGTCTTCAAGATTCGGCCGCCAGCCGGAGCTGAGCCGTTCAATAGTCCCACGATTCAACGCATCGAACGCAGCCGGAAGGGTCGTGGCGTCCTCGGGTGGCTCAGGTTTGGTCAAAAGCCCCTCAAGTTCGTGTCGTTTCAACCAGTGGCCTCGTTCTCCGTACAGATCGCCATAGAAGGCAGCCACGCGTCCGGCCGATGTGGCTGCCGGTGGCACAATACAGCGGCCAGGGACCGTAGAGGGCCACCAGAAGGCGGCGGCCCGGCCATTCGCATTGATCTCTTCGACATCGCGCTCATCGCATGCTACGACGTGGGTCATGTACCGAATTTGTTCATGGACAAGCGACGCACGCGACCGTAGATGCGGCGCAACCCGGTAGTCCTCCTCGTCATACCGCAACGACTCCATGACAAAGCCGACACGCACGGGAGCCACGACGGCCAGCCATTCGAGAAAAGGGCGAGAGTATTCGTTGTGGACAAGCCAGACCCAGGCGAGATCAAACTGTTGCCCGTCGAATAATCGGCGAACATGGGACAGCCATGAAGATGGATCTTGATCGCCGATGGCATGAAACGCGGGCACTGTCAGGCACTCAAACTTGTTCGCCCGCAATCCTTCCTCGAGCCCGAAACTTGCGGCATATGACCACGCTCTGGCACGTGCCCAGGTAGGAAACTCGAGTTGGATCAGCAAGGCGCGCCTGCCTTCAGCTAACATCAACTACCCTTCCTGCCAAGGGATGACCGCACGACGGTCTGCCTAACAGGACGACGACCGCCGATCGGGTGGGGGCACTGCAAACTATCGGCCACAATGAATCTCCTTGGAAGTCCTCCTCCTCTTCCTGCATTTTGTTTGAGAAGGACAAGAAGCGGCCCATAGACGACCGGCAAAGACTGCCTGGGACGGAAAGAAAGTACTGTCAGACTGGAGCAATAGGGCCGAGGTATGGGTCGATTGATACGCCTAGATCTTTCGCATCCAAAACCGCGCTGATCACACGTGAGTCGCCGCGAAGATCGAGGACCACCGGCTGGACGGCACGCATGGCTGCATCTCGTATGATCAACACTGAAGGCGCCACCGGCCGCTCGTGATGCACACGGCTCACGACGGCAATTTCTCCGGTATTGAGCTGCACGCAGGAGCCCACCGGATAGACGCCGACTGATTGGATGAAGCGTTGCACGAGAATCGCATCCAAGTGTCCGGACTGGCCGAGATCGTAGAGACGTTGAAGCGCGCGGTGTGCGGGGATCGCCTGGTGATAACAGCGGTCGCTCGTAATCGCGTCATAAATGTCAACGACGCTGGCAATCATGCCGAACGTCGTCAGCTCCGAGCGGTCACGGCCGAACGGGTAGCCGCTCCCATCGACGCGCTCATGATGCTCCAGTGCCGGCCGGATCACATCGTCCTGAAACTCGCGGACGCTTGACAAAATTTCCACGCCCCGGAGCGCGTGCTGTTTCATGATCTCGAATTCCCACGCCTCATACTTGCCGGGCTTGTTCAGGATCTCGCGCGGAATTCTGGTCTTCCCGATATCGTGAAGCAAGGCGCCGCAACCCAGGCGATGGAGGGACTCCCGATCGAGCCCGACACGCCGGCCCAGGGCTAGGGCCAAGATGGCCGTGTTGACGGAGTGGAAGAACGTGTATTCGTCGAAGCTCTTGAGCCTCGTTAAGCTCACCAACGCATCCTGGTTTTGGAGAATGCTGTCGACCATCCCTGAGACGACGACCGACACGTCTTCGGTCTTGATCGCCTCCCCCGTGCGGGCGTCATGCATCGCCTGCATGACGACCTGCTTGGCGCGTCGATAAACCTGCCGGGCCTCCTCGAGTTCATCGATGTGCGGCGGTGTGGGTGGCTCACGCACCTCCTGTATCGCAGCGGCGATGACGGCGGGGGCAGGAGCCTGCGGAGGTCCGCTGTCGACCGCCACACCTGCCTCTGCTCCTTCAACATCGACGTATCGGACACCCGCTTGCCTCAGTTTGTCGATTTGCTCGCGTCGGGTAATCCGCATCTGATGACGAAGAAATGGGGATTTCAGCCATGGGACATCGAGCCCGACGACCGACATGCCGACCGTCAGCTGATCAAGTGGGATGGTTTTACGCATGATGGACTATCTTGACCGTTGGCTCACCGGAGCGCCGCATCGTGGGAGAGATCTCGACGATGAGAATCGCTTTTGGCGCGAAGCGTCTCGGCGCGCGTCGCCCCGTTTCTCGATGTACCGACTGCGGGCCTCATCGTGCTCTATCGGATACCCGAAGGGTTGTCTTGAGCGGCAGCCGTTACTAAAGAGCGGGATTGGGAGAACCGATACATGAACGATCAGAAACGGCCGGGAGCCGGCGCCTACTCGTTAGGGGGTGTTTGGGCGGCCGCGGATTCCATTAGTCCGATCGTTGTGTCAACAACTCACGTATCACGGTAGTGGGACCACCGCGGAAGCGGTGTACATCTGGACGTAGGTGAAGAGGGATGCACGCAGTCGCTCTCGTCATGCCCACGTTCAGGTTCGCGCGAAGTCGGGAGCGTGGTCGCTGACAACTCACGAGCGTGACGGTAGCGACCGGCGCCTTCATCGGCCCAGCAAGGCGAATCGTACCGAAAGGAAGAGACGTTGATATGTCGGGCCGCTCCGAGACGCACAAAACGATCGACGTCAATGAGCTGAAACCGGGGATGTTCGTCGAGCGCCTCGATCGATCCTGGCTCACGACGCCGTTCGTCCGCCATCGGTTCCTGCTGCGTGACGAGCAGGACATCGCGCTTCTCCGGCATTACGGCATTCGGCGAGTAGTCATCGATACGGCCAAGACCGTCGATCTCTCCGATCAAGGTTCGGCTCATCCGAAGGAGGCCTCGAACAACGGTGAATCGTCCCCGACCGACGCCTCGGCTTCCGATGATTCGCCGAAAACGCCGCCGTCCACTGCGCCACCCAGCCGTGAAGAAGTCAAGATTGCGCGGCTCCTTCATGCGGAGGCGACATCGGCGCTTGAGCGGATGTTCGTCGGAACGACCACTCCCGTCCGGATCGACAACCCGGCGCTGCGTTCCATGGTATCGCACCTCGGGGAACGCATCACGACCCAACGCAATGCGATGCTTGCTGCTGTGCGCCTGCAGCAGCTACAGCGATTCGATCACAATCTGTTCTCGCATGTCGTCGACGTGACTGTCCTGTCCATGGCAGTCGCGATTGAGCAGGGACTGGATTCCCGGGCCTTGGAGGACATGGCTCTCGGGGCTCTCCTGCATGATATCGGGGAGATGCGTCTCCCGCGAAACCTCTTGCGAAAAACCTCACGCTATGCGGACCACGAGCGCGATCTGATGATGCACCATCCGGCGCTTGGCGTCGCCATGCTGAACGACCCCGGATTGCCCGAGATCGTCCGGCGCATCGTCGGCGAACATCACGAACGCGTCGATGGCTCCGGCTATCCCGCGAAACTGCGTGGCGATGCGATCGCAGCCGAAAGCCAGCTCGTCGGACTGATCGACATTTATGACGCGCTCGTAACGACTCGCGGAGGGCGGCCCGCTATCCCGCCGCCTCAGGCCATTCGCCGCATCTATCAACTCGGCCTGAACCGTCAGTTCGACACCCGGCTCGTGGAGCAAGTGGTGCAAACCCTCGGCGTGTACCCGATCGGCAGCCTGGTCGAGCTCAATACCGGGGAACGCGCCGTGGTCGTCGCGGTCAATCCCGCATTGAGTTTGAAGCCGTCCTTGAAACTGATTACCGACCGCCAAGGCCGGCTCTATACGGAGCCACTGTTGCTCGAGTTGTCGGTGCCGGAGCACGCCGGCTCCGCCCGAGCCATCCTCCGGGACCTGGATCCAGACAAGGAGCAGTACGATACGTCGCTCTGTTTAGCCGGTGTCGCATGAGTGAGCACCGAGCGAGCCTCAGCACTGTCGACAGTCGAAGAGAGAAGCCCTCTTCCCATCCCGATCACCTCGGCCTTGCCGACTCAAGGGCGACCGATGCATCCGAACCGGTCACGAGGCAATGCGAAACAGGGCAACGGCCCGCCCTCGATGTGCTGTTGGAGGCCGTGCCGGTCGCGGTGTATATCGTCGATGACGAAGGGCGAATCCGTGCGATCAATCCAGAAGGGACGAGACTCTTCGGGTGGGGCCAGGCGTCCTGCCGAGGTCAGTGCCTCCACGACCTCATCGGTTGCCAGCCGGCGGAGGTGACCGAGCCTCCCGCCCCCTGCCCTGTCGCTCAGGTCTTACACTCTCAACAAGCCGCTTACTCGTCACAAACCGTCGTTCGATGCCGAAACGGACAGGTCAAATTGACGGAATGCCGAGCCGTCCCGCTGCTCGATCCGGGAGCCGGTGGCGCCATCGTCACCTTTCGGGACCTCAGCGTGCAGGTGGAACTGGAGCAGGATCACAGCCGCCTGGCGTCGATTCCGGAAGAGAGTCCCTACCCGATTGTGGAATTGGACCGGGACGGCGAGGTGTTGTACGCGAACGCCATCCTCATGCAGCTGCTTGCCGAGTACGGCTACAACGAGGCCGGATTCCCTACGATTCTTCCTGCCGAGATCACGCGGATCGTCCGCGATTGCTTGACCGGCTGTTCAGTCAAAGACCGTGAAGTATTCGTGCGCGGTCATTGGTTCTCCTGGACGTTCTGCCCGATCCCCGGCCATGCGCATGTGCGCGGGTACGGTGTCGATGTGAGCGCCATCAAGCGGGCCGAAGACGCCGTCAAGACGTTTGCCCAAGCCGTCGAGCGGAAGAATACGGAATTGAACGCGGCGTTGGAACGGGCCGAAGAAGCCGTCCGGGCCAAATCGGCCTTTCTCGCGACCGTCAGCCATGAAATTCGCACGCCGATGAACGGTGTAATCGGGATGGCCGAACTCCTGCTCGGCACGACGCTGACGCCCGAGCAACGCGAATATGTGGAAGCGGTCAGAACAAGTGGTGAGTCGCTGCTCGACATCATCAACGACATCCTGGATTTTTCGAAGACCGAAGCCGGACAACTTCGCCTCGACATCGTCGAATTCGATCCGCGGACTATCGTCGAGGAAGCGGCCGGCCTCTTAGCAGAACGCGCGTACGCGAAGCAGCTCGAACTCGCCACCTGGCTGGACCCCAACATCCCGGTTCGGCTTCTGGGAGACCCGGGCCGCGTGCGACAGATCTTGATCAATTTGATTTCCAATGCGGTCAAATTTACCGAACAGGGGGACGTCGTCGTCACAGCCCGCCTGGCGGAGGAGACGGCCTCGCATACCACGCTGCGGTTCGACGTCACCGATACGGGTATCGGCATCGTCCCCGAGGCGCGTGCACGGCTATTTCAGCCTTTTTCCCAGGCCGACGGCAGCATGAGCAGACGATACGGCGGAACGGGGCTGGGGCTCGCGATTTCCAAGCAATTGACCGAATTGATGAGCGGAAAAATCGGCGTCGAGAGTGAACCGGGACGCGGCAGTCGCTTTTGGTGTACGGCGCGCTTCGAACGCAGTGTGAGGTCGGTTCGCCCCGCTCCCGATCCTTCATTCGCGGGCCGCCGCGTTCTGCTGATCGACGATAGCGCCGCGGTGCGCGAGACACTCACGCCCATGTTGACGGCATTCGGCCTCGCCGTCACGACGATGAGCACTGCCGACGACAGAACCGAATGTATCGACTGTCCGGATAGCGCGAACTGGGACGCGGTGATCCTCGACCTCCAATTACCGCGCGGCGCAGCCTCCGCCGTGATCGATCGTCTGGAGAGTCACGGCCATACCGTCCCGCTCATCGGCTTGATTCCATTTGCTCGATGGCACGCGCGAGAGGAGAGGCATGCCCGAGCCGTCTCTGCGCTCCTCACGAAGCCGGTGCGGGAGTCCATGCTCTGTGAGGTGCTGTCAGCCTTGTTCCGCCGCAGCAGCGGGCCCATCGAGCCTGCGCCCGCGGCGCCGCAGACGATTCTCCGGACACCGGATACGCGGGGTCGCGTCTTGGTGGTCGAAGATAACGTCGTCAACCAACGGGTCGCAGCCAAGTTGCTGGAGAAGCTGGGCTGCCACGTCGATGTCGTGGCCAATGGCCTCGAAGCGCTTCGCGCGGTTCAGGATGTACCGTATGTCGCCATCTTTATGGATTGCCAGATGCCCGAAATGGACGGCTATCAGGCGACTCGTCAAATCCGAGACCTGGAGGCGGCGGCCATGGGGCATGGATCGCGGACGGTCTGGCCGGCTCTCGCGGTGAACGGCATACGCCGACTCCCCATCATTGCCATGACGGCGAACGCATTGCAGGGTGACCGGGAACGCTGCCTTGACGCGGGCATGGACGACTACGTGGCCAAGCCTGTGAAGAGTGATGACCTGCAAGCAGTGCTCCAGCGTTGGCTCCCCCCGGAGGACCGGAAGCTGAAATAAGGCATCCAGGAGAGCCCAGCGAAACCTCCGCGGCCGAAAGGAGAGACATCAAGAACGATGGGTATGGGGAACCGTGACGATCACAGGATCCTCGACCGTGTTGCGGCCCTCGAGCGCCTGGACAACGACGAGGCGTTCCTCGGTGAATTGGCGGGCATCTTCCTCAAGGACTATCCGCGGATGATGAGGGAAATCGAGAGGGGCGTCCTCACACGAAACGCGCCCGCCTTACGGCATGCCGCCCATGGGCTCAAGGGATCCGTGAAGGAATTTGCAGCACACGATGCCGCCGACGCCGCATTTCGGCTCGAGCAGATGGCAATGACCGGCGATCTTCGTCTGGTCGAGGACGCGTGGGCGAACCTGAAAGTCGAAATGGCGCGCCTCCTCCCCGCACTCCAAGACCTCGCCCATCGATGACCGCCTCTGATCAATCGAACGAGGAGATCGTCGAAGAAAGACGCGACCTATGATCGCCGTGCGGTCGCCAACGCGGCCGTCGATGGCGTCTCGTTGCCGGCCGTGACAGCGCACCCGGCAAGAGGCGCCCGCGTCGGATAGTCGGCTTGGAGGATGACTTGCTTCGCCACGCGGCTATGACGATTGACGACCACTGGGCCGCGCAGGTTTGCGGTAAACCGAGCAGGATTATCGAGCGGAATCGTGACGATCACGAAGATCAGCAGATCGTCGGAAGATGACACCGATAAATCGCGCGCGTCCTGCTCGGCGAGGATGACACGATACTGAGGATCGAAGAGGACAGGGTCGGCAATGACAAACGCGAGGGACGGATCATCTACGGATTGAAGCCATTTGAACGGGACATCCCGATCATGATCCAGCACGACGTAGCGTGTGGACTCCGGAAACCCCAGAATTCCGGCCGGCAAGGACAGCAGCGCCTGAACGGGACAGTCAATGGTGCCGAATCGAGTCGTGCCGATCTTCATTGGTCCTTCCCATATCCCGTCTTGATCGTCATCGCCTGAACGGCGGTCAGCGTCGCCGTTGCCGCCTGTCGGTTCTCATCGACAATGCGCGCATAAATCTCATCGCGATGGACCTGGACTGCTGCCGGCGCCTCAATGCCCAGCCGCACCTGGCCGCCCTTGATATCGACCACGACGATCCGAATGTCGGGCCCAATGGTGATTCCTTCGCCGATGCGTCGTGTCAGGACCAACATAAGCCCTCCCTGGCGTTGAGGTCCCGGTGATGGTGCCCCTACTTCGAGGGCGCCGTGAAATCGTCGAGCCGAACGTCCCCCCGTCGACGCATGCCTATTGCAAGAAGTTCAGCAAGGACGTGTCGAAAATCTGCTTGGCACTGGACGCCGCCGCCTGAAAGGCGATCTGCTGGCGGGTCAAGTTCGAGATGGCTTCAGCCAAGTCGACGTCCTCGGATTGTGACAGCGCCTTCTGCACAATATTGACGGCATCGCTCAGCGTGGTCTTCGTACTGTCCAGCCGATTCTCGAACGCCCCGTATTGCCCTCTGGCATTCGTGATCTGCGTGATCGCCTGATCCATATCACCGATGCCCGTCTCAATCCCCGCGCCGTCGTTCGATTCGAGTGCCGCCAACAGATTCTTCAGCCCATCGAAGATGTTCGTCGTCGGGCCGGAGAAGACCTGGCTCCCCGGGAGCGTCACCTGCACAGTCTGACCGTTCCCCACCGCGATGGATTGGGCCTCGTCGTTCCCGACATATTGAACCGTATCCCCTGATGTGATCGTGAAGGGGTCGGCATCGGTCTTCGTCCCCGCGAAGATGCGCTGCCCCGCCACGTCGGTGTTGGCCAGTCGAAGCACTTCGCGATCCAATGATCGCACCTCAGTGGCGATCAGCGAACGTTCGCTCGCGCTCGTCGTATCGCTCCGCGCTTGCACGGCCAGCTCCTTGACGCGTGACAAGATCGACGTCACTTGTCCAAGCGTATTGTCGGCAACGTTCGCCCGGGTCACGCCCGAGTCGATATTCCGCAACCACTGCTGCGTTTTGGCGAGGCTTTCCTTCTGCGAGGTCCCGTTCCCGAATGCCACCGGATCGTCCGACGGCACAGACACGCGCTTGCCGGTGGACACCTGCTGCTGGGCTTCCACGGTTTTTGCGGCAATTCGTTGGAAATTGCTGAGCACGAGCCCGAAGATTTGTTCGTCGGCGACTCGCATAGAAGCCTCCAAAGGCTCAGCGCTTGAGCGTGAGAATGGTCTGCATCAATTCGTCCGTCATCGTGATGATCTTCGACGTCGCTTGGAAAGCGCGCTGGTACTTCATCATGTTGACCAACTCTTCATCGAGGGACACACCGGAGGTTTCCGCCCAGTGCGCCTGAAGCTGTTGCTGGACGAGCTGCTGCGCCTGTAAATCACCGGCCGCTTGCTGCGCCGTGGTGCCGATCCCCGACGCCGTCATGGCATAGTACTGCCCCAGCGTCGCGCTTCCCAGCGCACCAATGGACTTGTTCTGAAGGTCGACCAACGCCAAGGCGTTGACATTGTTGCCGGGTATGCCGCCCGCGTTGTCGGAAGCGGCGATTTGTCGTCCGTCGGTCAACGCCACCGCGATCGTCCTGGCCGTGACGCCGCTCGTCGAAAAGAACGCGAGGCCGGTCGATCCATCGAGCCCGAATCCGAGTTGATGCTGCGCGTTCACTTCGGACACGAGGTTCGCGGCCAACGTGTCGAGCCGTGCCGTTAACGAGGGAATCGTTTGGTCCCGCGCATCGAGGAGACCTTTCAGCCGGCCGCCGCCGATGAGCGACGTGATAGTGACCGGGCCGCCGGCTTGATCGTACTGCACATCGAGCAGACCGGCGTTCGCTCCATTGGCGGCGCCGGAGAGCGTATGTGCGGTCGTCTTATCGACGAGGATTTGTCCGCGACCGACGAAGATCGTCAACTGCCCGGTCCCATCCTCGATCGACGATACATCGATGAGCCCACCCAGCGTATTCAACAGCCGCTGCCGCTGATCCCGCAGATCGTTCGCGTGTTGCCCCGAGAGCTCGGCCTGACTGATCTTGTCGTTCAGATCGGCAATTTGGCCGGCGAGGCTGTCAATCTGTGTAATCGTTTGCCCTACGTCCCGGTCGATCGCTTGGCGTTGGTCGGTCAACGTGGCGTCGATTCCATGGAACCGGTCGGTCAGTGACTGGGCTTTGGCCAGCACGACCGACCGCGCGGTCAGATCGGCCGGATTCGTCGCCACGTCTTGCAGCGCATTGAAGAACTCGTTGAGCGCCGAGCCGAGACTTTGATTTTGGGAATCGTTGAAGAGCTGCTCGATATTGGACAAGGCGCTGTTCGCGGCATCGAACTGCCCGACTCGCTCGTGAGAGGACAGTAATTGTTGGTTGATGAATTCATCGACATTTCGTTTGATCTCGGTGACCTGCACGCCAGTCCCGATTTGGCCGGGCCGGCCGTTCAGCGGCAGCGTTTCCCCGAGCACCGCCTCCTGCCGCGAGTAGCCCTCCGTGCTGACGTTCGCCATATTTTGGGCGGTCACGTTCAGCGCTTGCTGATACGCGAAGAGCCCCTGGGAGCCGATGTTATAGAGATTGGAAATGCTCGACATGCTAGCCCCGCTGCCGCAACAGCCCGCCCTCGAGCGCTGCCGCTGTCGAACCTGATGAGGAGTATACCGAATGCGCGGGCATCATCGCGCGATGCGCGACCATGAAGGCTTCGTGTAGAAATAGCAGCGAATGCTCGGCCAGAGCCGCCACGACTGCGTTTTCACGCTGCACGTCACGTACCGCGTCCTTGAGCAATGCGGCTTGCCTAATCAGCAACTCGCCTTGGCTCTTCTCCATGTGCCGCGCCAATTCGTCGACCGTGACGTCGGCAATCAAACCGAAGTACCGTGATAGGTCGGTGACGAGAGCCTTCCGACGCGCCTCCAACGCCTGTAGGGCTTGGAGAAGACCGACTTTTCTTTGAGCAGCGGATTCGAGCGAGTTAAGATCAAGTGACGACATTGATGCGCGCTCGACGCGAAGGATCTCGCTGAGCCGTCGTGCGGCTCCGTCCATCTCTTGAAGAATGGTGATCAGTTCGCGCCCCAGACCGTGTACGGAGGAATGTCCTTCGAGGTCTGCAGGTTTCACCGTGCGACTCTCACAACACGGCGTCGGTCAAGACGTGCCGGATGAGCTTGTCGGCGACCGTCTGCCCGCTGACGTCGTACGTGCCGGCGTCCACCGCTCGACGCAGGTGGTCCACGCGTGCCGCTCTGGCGGCATCCGGAGCCTCTGCGAGTTGTTTGATTCGCAGAATTTCTTTCGCGTGATCCGAGATGTTGACCTGGTCCTGCTGTGGAATGGTCGTCGGCCGCGGTGATTTCGACGGCCGTTCGACGTCCTGTACGCCGAACAAAAGATTCGCCAACTCCTGCGCCCGACCGTGCCCTGAGATTTCCATACTGGTCCTTTTGTCCTTCCGCTGTGAGGAAGGTTGATAGTCCTATGCGCTCATCTCTCTATCGGTTCTCGCCGGCCAAAACTTGAGGCGAATTTCCACTCCCTTGCTGCCGGCTTAGCTCGGTCTCGAGCATTCGCGCCAGTCCAATCCCGCCGGCCTCGGCGGCCAACCGCCCGATTTCCTGATCATAAAAACTATAGAACTGGTCACCAGCCTTGTTCTCAATGAGGCCCTTTGGGACGGTTGCCCGCATTTCCTTCATTAAATAGGCAATGAAATAGCCTTCGAATTCCCGCGCCGCCTTTCGAAGCTCCTCGGCCTGTTGACCCGGTTTCTCGGCGCGGAGCGACTCGGCCAAATGCTGCATCTGCTGAGAGCCGGCCTGCTCGGCGGCCGGTGGCATATGTAAGGGCAGCATCTCCATCGAGGGTCCGACCATTAAATAATCTCGAGGCTGGCTTGAAGCGCGCCGGCCGCCTTCAAGGCTGAGAGAATCGCCACGAGATCGCGTGGCGTCACACCGACGGCGTTCAACGCCCGCACCACTTCACCCAACGTCACCGTTTCATCGACCACCATCAAGCGCGACTGCTCCTCTTTCACCTCCGTTTGCACGTCGGGCGTCACGACCGTCTGTCCGCCCGTCGAGCCGATCACGGGGGCCGGCGGTTGCGAGACATTCAAGGTGGACTTGACCGAAATGCTGAGGTTCCCATGAGAGATCGCACAGGTTGAGAGCCGCACGTGCTCCCCAAGGACAACTGTTCCCGTTCGTTCGTTCACCACGACCTTGGCCGGTACGTCAACAGAGACATCGAGCGCCTCGAGTGTGGCAACATACTGGACGATTTTGCCCTGGAAGCTCGCGGGAATCGCCGACCGGATTTGCCCGGAATTCACCGGCACCGCCGTCCCCGGCCCAAAGATCCCGTCGATCGCTTCGCTCACTCGCAGCGCGGTCGTGAAATCCGCTTGGCGCAGCATGATGTTGATCGAGTCCCAGTTCTCGATATTGACCGCCACCTCTTTTTCGACGATCGCCCCGCCGGGAACCATACCGGCGGCCTGGTGGTTCTTCACGACCGTGCTACCGCCGGCCCCACCTGTCCCACCGAGAAAGCCGCCGATCGAGATCGGGCCTTGCGCCACCGCGTACACCTGCTGATTCGGCGCCTTCAACGGTGTTAAGAGCAATGTGCCGCCTTGGAGGCTCTTGGCGTTCGCCATGGACGAGACCACCGCATCCAACGTCATCCCGGGCTTGGCGAACGGAGGCAGCTTGGCCGTGACCATCACCGAGGCAATATTACGCGTCAACAACTGAATCGGATTGATCACGAGGTTGATGCCCATCTTGTTCAACATGGACATCATCGCCTGGATCGTAAACTGACCGCCGATCACCTGATCGCCGGTCCGGTCCAAGCCGACGACGAGGCCGTAGCCGATGAGCTGGTTCTCGCGCACACCTTCGATCATGGCGACGTCTTTGATGCGTGCGGCATGACCGAAAGTCGGCCACGCCAGACACGCCACGAGCAGGAACGTAATCAGCCGATACCGCAACAGGAGCTTCGCGAGGACATGCGCCCCCTGCTGCTCTATCGCTCGATTGCGACGCGAGGCGGACGTGTTGCGACGGGGACTCGAGAGAGACCGAGATTTCGATGTTGGTTTCTTCATAATTCCCTAGAATGGATAGATCCAATCCAAAATGCGGACGAACCAGCCCGGCCGCTGCACGTCATCGACCACGCCGAGTCCAGCGTATTCGATCTTGGCTTCGGCGATCGCGCTCGACAGCACCGTGTTCTTGGTGTCTACGTCGACTCGCCGGACGATGCCGCTCAAGCTCATCAACTGCTTTTCACTGTTCACCACGACTTCGCGGCGACCTTCGACCCGGAGATCGCCGTTCGGCAGGACTTCGATGACCATGGCGGATAGCGTGCCCGTCAACGTGTCGGCGCGATTCGTGGCGCCTTTGCCGCCGAATTTGTTCTGCGAGCTGGCGTCGATGCCGAACCCGCGTTGCGCCTCGGCGCCCAACCGAATGCCCGGGATCCCGATCGTCCCGGTCGCACCGCCGTTGACGGTATTGGTCAAGGTCGATTCCCGTTGCGCACTCGTGTCTGCGCTCTTGGACCCCTTATGGTCCTCGACGATCTTGATCGTGATGATGTCCCCGACACGCATCGCCCGCATATCCTCGTAGAGGTAGGCGCGGCCGTTTTCCTCTTGCCAAAGCGACCCGACGGTTTTCGGCGGCGGGATGGGAGGCACGACGAGTTTGGAGCTTGGTACCGGCGTGGTGCAGGCGGTCATCACCGCAAGAACGATCAGGCCCAAGACGGGGCGGATGTCCGTGGTGTGAGGAACCATCCCTTCCAACTCAGAACTCGACCCGGACCAACCCCGGCCCGACGACTTTCGCCCGTACATCTTTTCCGGAATCCTGGTTCGTCACCATCACGATTTGTCCCGCCTGACCGACGGCCTTCGTCACGCCGATCGCCTGAACGAGGAGGCCTCCCCGTTTCGCCTCGATCGTCACCCGTTCTCCCTTTCGAACGAGATACGGTGGACCGAGCGCGGCCGTGTTGATCACGCCGTTCGGAGTCAACGGACGCAGGGCGCGCTTTCCAATGGCTTCGGTCGGATCGGTCAGGAACTGCCGCGAGGCGAGCCCGAGCGGTGTACGAGCGATCGTGACATCCTCCTCCTCCAGGATGTCGTCCACTCGAATGACCCGCGTGGCCACCACGGCATCCACGAACGCCGCCACATCGGCCGTGACTCTGACCGTGTGACTCAGCTTGCCGTTGATCGTCACGTCGACGTCGAACTCGCGCCGGCCGTACGCCTCTTGCGGCACCCCGGAGCGGACCGCGAGCGCCAACGTCCCGCCGGGTACCCGCAGGGAGTCGCTGGGGTCCAGAATGTTCACCTGTACGTCGGCGATCTTCACCTCCGCCTGACGTCTTATGTAGTCGGCGACGGTCTGCTGAAATTGCTGCACGGTGATCGCCTGAAACGGGGTCGAAGTTTTCCGCGCCGCTTCCGCCGTTGTCATGCCCAGGAGGAAGATGCTGGCGACGATCAGCAGTGAACGGTCCGTTCGCATGGTCGATGTCCCCTTGTTCAGATCATCGTCGGATGTTGTTGGCGATGCCCATCATCTCGTCGGCCGCTTGAATCGCTTTGGAATTGATCTCGTAGCTGCGCTGCGCGATGATCATGCTGACCATTTCCTCGGCAAGGTTCACATTGGAGCTTTCGAGAAAGCCTTGCTGGATGGTGCCGAAGCCGGTCGAAAACCCGGCCACGCCTTGCGTCGGCGGACCGGAAGCGAAGCTGTCGAGAAAGAGATTGTTTCCAACCGAGACGAGCCCCGCCGGGTTATCGAATCGGGTCAGTTGGATCTGACCGATTTGGGATGCCTGCGTGACACCGGGCAACAGGACGGAGACCGTCCCGTCCTGTCCGATGTCGACCTTTAGGGCCCCCGAGGGAATCGTAATGACCGGATTCAACACATCGCCGTCCCCCGTGACCAAATTCCCGATGTTGTCCCGCTTGAAGGAGCCGTTCCGGGTGTACATGATCGTGCCGTCCGGGCGTTGCACTTGAAAGAAGCCCGGGCCGTCGATCGCCACGTCCAGATCGTTGCCGGTCTGGCGGAGATTGCCCTGCACCCATTCCTTCGAGACGGTCACCGGTCGCACGCCGGCGCCGACCTGCACGCCGACAGGAAAGACGCCGATGTTCGAGGAGCTGGTGCCCGGCATCCGCTGGATCTGATAGAGCAGATCGGCGAATTCCGCGCGGCTCCGCTTGAATGCATTCGTGTTCACGTTCGCCAAGTTGTTCGCGATCGTATCCACGTTCAACTGCTGGGCCGTCATCCCCGTCGCCGCCGTCCACATCGCACGAATCATCATTCACCTCCGAAGTTATTTAACGTACTACACGGATGGCGCCGAACCGCGCGCCCGGCTGTTATCACCCGCCCACCCGGTCGCGTCAAGACGCGACTCTTCCTCAAGCGGAGCGTCAGGGCCCCACTGGCGGATGGGGCGCACGCTGCGACGAAGAAGGAGCAGCACGTCTGTGTGCGCCGCCGAGATGGTGAGGCGGCCGGGGAGCGAGCACGGGCGGGCTGTTCGGCGATAGGACCCGCTATCCCACCCGTCCCACATCCTCGACTGCGCGCTGCGTCATCTGATCAAACGCTTGAATCACCTTTTGGGCCGACTCGTACATCCGCATGCCTTGAATGAGCTTGACCATCTCAGTGAGCGCGTTGACGTTCGACTCCTCGACGAACCCGGTTTCGACCACCGCATCCTTCGCGGACTTGGCCTTGCCGCCGGCGAAGAGGCCGTCCTGCATCTTCTGCGGACGCTCGCTGTCCGCAAAATCAACGATCTTGAGCTTCGCGACTTCCTCGTTGTTGACCGAGATTGCACCAGCGGGACTGATCTGCACCGTGCCGTCTTTGACCTTGATCTCGCCCCGTGTTCCCATCACGGGATACCCCATGTCGGTCACGAGTCGTCGCTTCCCGTCGAGGTGAAAGATTCCGTTTCGCGTGTAGCGCGGCCCCTCCGGCGTCTTCACTTCAAAAAAGCCGGATCCTCGGATCGCAAGATCGAACGGATTGCCGGTACGCCGCAATCGACCGGTGTCGAAGACGGTCTTGAGTCCCTGAACCGACGCAAAGACGCGCTCGCTCGGTCCGGTTGGAACGCCAGTCCCCATCGAACGCGACAAGACCGAACGAAACAACGCTTCATCTTCCTTGAAGCCGGCCGTATTGACGTTCGCGACGTTGTTCGCAAAGACCTGAATTTGTCGCTCCTGCGCCAGCGCGCCGGATAAAATAGGATAAATACCGCGATTCATGGCCGTCTCCTTCCTCGGCGATCAAAGCAACTGGGGTGCCAAGTCACGAGCCTTAAACCCTGTAAACTCGCTGCGAGAACAGCACGTTCTCTGTAGCTTCGGCTTGTGCATGCGCCCATTCGCTCGTCCCCGTTCGGCAGCTTTTGCAAGAGCGGCAGATTTTGCCGACCTTAATCGAGATCGCGCAGCGTCGCCTTCAACGTTAAAATAGCCTTTGTGTGGAGCTGGCAGACGCGCGACTCGGTGACATTGAGAATCCGTCCGATTTCCTTCATCGTGAGTTCTTCACAATAATAGAGCGTCAACACGAGCCGCTCCTTCTTGGGTAGCGCGTCGATCGCCTTGGCCAAGATCTCGCGGCGATTCTCGGTGACCACCATCGCCAACGGGTCGGGATGCTCCGTATCGACGAGCATGCGAAGAATCTTTCGGCCATCCGTCTCCTGGACCCCGAGGTCTTCCAGGCTCACGAGCACGGCGCCTTGTGCGCGCGTCAAAAAGTCCGCAAGCTCGGATGACGTCAATTTCAACTCGGCCGCCAATTCTCCTTCCGTCGGCGGCCGCCCCAGCCGGCTCAACAACTCCGCGTTCGCCTTTTCCAGCGTGGAGAGTCGCTCGTGCACGGACCGCGGGATCCAATCCATCGACCGCATTTCATCCAGCATCGCCC
The DNA here is from genome assembly GCF_979581665.1 of Nitrospira sp. Vd2. Lineage (NCBI taxonomy): Bacteria > Pseudomonadati > Nitrospirota > Nitrospiria > Nitrospirales > Nitrospiraceae > Nitrospira > Nitrospira sp. Vd2. Next base: position 70,565 of record NZ_CEFZSK010000008.1, read on the forward strand.
CGCGAATCCGAAATTCGGCGTACGTCTTGAACTTCGCTTCCCGGCTCGGGTCGTATTTTTTCATCGCGTCCATGAGGCCCATGATGCCGACCGAGATCAAATCATCGGCATCCAGGTGAGCCGGCAACCGAAAGGCGAGCCGGTGGGCGATCGCCTTCACGACCGGGGCAAATTCTCTGATGATCCGCTCTTGCTCATCCTCGTCGTTCGCGCGAGCTTTACCCGCCTTCACGTCCACCGCCTGATTCATCACGGCACTCCTTCGTCTATTCCTCATGCCTCAGACCGCGCGATCAGACCTCGCCAGAGAAACTGAACCCCGCCTTTCGGGTGTTCAGCCTTCCACTGCACCACCGTCCGGGCCAGGCGCCGAAACTCTTGCGCCGAAGGCGCGTGCGGATAGAGATCGACGACCGGCCGCTGCTTGCAGACGGACATCGGGACATAGTCGTCGTCTGGGATGTAACCGACGTAGTCAATGGAGATGTTCAGAAACTTGTCGGCGACGAGCGTGATCTTGCGGTAGATCTCCAGCGCCTCCCGTTGATGCCGCGCCATGTTGATGAGCAGACGGAAACGCGTCTCGGCGTGGCGCTGGGACAAGACCTTCATCACCGCGTACGCATCGGTCATGGACGTCGGCTCCGGTGAAGCGACGACCAAGATCTCTTGTGCCGCCGAGGCGAAGAACAAGACGTTGGATGAAATGCCAGCCCCGGTATCGATCAGCAGCACGTCGATGGCATTCGCCATCCGGTCCAATTCCACTTGCAACAGCAGTTGCTGCTCGGGCGTCAGCGCGGTGAGGTCGTACATTCCCGAACTCGCCGGGAGAATGCCGATGCCGCCCGGCTCGCGCATGACGATGTCGGCCAGCGCTTTTTGCCCGTCCAACACGTGCTCGAGCGTCCACTCGGGCACCAAGCCTAGCAGTACGTCGAGATTTCCCAATCCCAAATCCGCATCGAGCACGAGCACGCGCTTGCCTTCGCGCGCGAGCATGACGGCGAGGTTCGCGACGACGTTTGTCTTCCCCACGCCGCCCTTTCCGCTCGTGACGGCAATGACCTGAACGCCGACCGAGGGCAGAGTTTCCGAGTTGAATTGGCGCAATGTTATGGCTTGATCCATTGGTGCTCCTTCCAGGATATCCTGCATTGCCATGCTCAAATGGTCGCGGTCGGTGCCGTCATTGCAATCGCCATCGATGGGCCGACAAGCAACTGTGCGACGGTCGCCGGGGTCGCGATGTCGAGGTCCTCGGGGACGCGCTGCCCACGGGTGAGGTACGACAGCGGCAGGCGTGTCCGCTGCATCACCTCGAATACGGCGCCATGTGCGTCCGTTTCATCGAGCTTCGTAAACAACAGCCGGTTGATCGGCAGGCTTTGAAACCGCTGGACGTTCTCGAGCAGGTCCCGCTCGCGCGTCGTGGCCGATAAGACGAGGTGAATGTCGACGGGATTGCCGAGGTCGAGCAGTTGCCGCAGTTCCGTCATGCCGCCGGCATCGCGGGGGCTGCGCCCTGCCGTATCAATGAGAATCAAGTCAGCCTCGGGTCGCCGCCCAATACTCTCGATCGCGTCACGTCGCGTCAGGGCGACGTCCATCGGCACGCCGATGAGCGTCGCGTAAGTCCGCAGTTGCTCGACGGCGGCCAGTCGGTAGGTATCGAGCGTGATCAGCGCGACGGGACGATGCTCGTGAAGGCGATAGTGCGCCGCCAACTTTGCGAGGGTTGTCGTCTTCCCCACGCCGGTCGGCCCAACGAGGATGACGATTTTCCTTTTCTCGTCCGACTGCAAAAGCGGCCCGCTCGTGAGAATCCTCGGCTCGATCACGGCTGCCATGGCTCTGCGCATCGCGGTGTCCGGGCAGTCCTTTGTAAGACGAGCGGCCGCGTCCCGGACTATCGCGAGCGTCATCGTCTGATCGAGCCCGCGGGCGAGAAGCTCGTCGCGATATCGGTGGAGCGCTTCCGGCAGTTCCTCGACGGGCTTGGGAACGGCGTCTGCGGTACGTAGGTATTCGCGAATGTGCTTTAACTCCTCCAGAACCGGGTCGAGGTCGGGCCGCGCCGACGACCGCTGATGAAAGCCCGAACTCGAGGCCGGGTTCCCGTGAGCCACTGGCGAGGAGGAGGCCGCCCCAAGCGAAGAAGACAGCACGTCGCGGAACCGCACGGTCGCGCGGGGAGCGGCTTTGGCATGATCGTTCTCAATAGCGCCCGATCGGCCGGCCGGCGCATTCAATTTCACCTGGCGGTCCACCGCCGCCGTCACCTCCACCATCGAGCGACCCAGCAGGCCGAATCGCGTTTTTCCCGGGTCCAGCGATTTCGTCGACAGGATGACCGCGTCCGGTCCCAATTCGGCTTTGATCGCCTTGAGCGCCTCCTGCATCGTCATTGCCTGGAACGTCTTGATCTTCATGTCGCCCTCATCCAGAGAGGCTTACGGTCTCTCGTCACGCGGCTTCATCTCCGAGTCGAACGGTCTCGGCGGCTTTGATCTTGGCCATGCTGTCGATTTCGTTTGGAGCAAGGACCGGCACGCTTTGCAGCACACGGTCGGTGAGCTTGCGTAGATGTCGTCGCAGGGCCGGTGAGCACAGAATCACCGGCTGCTGACCGCGTGCGGCGGCACGCTCGGCCGCCTGCTTCAACACGCCGAGCAACCGTTGCGCGATCCCGGGATCCATCGCCCAGTACCCGCCCTGCCCGTTCGCCACCTGTTCCGCCAGGTTCCGATCCAACCGTGGATCGAGCGTGATGACGGCGAGCGTGCCGTCGGGAGCCGCGTATTGCTTGGTGATCGTCCGTGCCAGCGCTTGGCGCGCCGCTTCCGTCAAGACGTCCGGATCCTTGGTGACCGTCGCGTGATCGGCGACGGCTTCCAGGATCGTCCGCAAGTCGCGGATGGGAACCCCTTCTCTCAACAGATTCCCGAGAATGCGAACGAGCACCCCGAGCGGTACGAGCGCGGGGACGAGTTCCTCCACGAGCTTCGGATAGTTCTTCGCGACTTCGTCGAGCAAGGCCTGCACCTCCTGCCGGCCCAGCAACTCGGATGCATGACGCTTGATGATCTCGGACAGATGGGTCGCGATGGCGGAGCTGCCGTCGACCACGGTGTAACCGGCGATCTGCGCCTGTTCCCGGGAGCCTTCCGGCACCCACAGTGCCGGCAGACCAAACGCCGGTTCCTTCGTCGCGATCCCCTGCACGACTCCTCTCCGCGCGTTGCCGGGGTCAATGGCCAGCACGTGGCCTGGCAACACCTCACCGCGAACGAGTTCGACTCCCTTGAGCAGCACGGCGTACTCGTTCGGACGAAGTTGTAAATTGTCGCGGATGTGGATCGGCGGCACGAGAAAGCCCATCTCCGCCGCCACTTGCCGCCGCAGGCCCTTGATACGATCGAGCAAGGTCCCGCCGCGGTCGTTGTCCACCAGACTGATCAGCCCGTAGCCGACCTGCACCTCCATGAGATCCAACGGCAGGACTTGCGGCGTCGGCTCGGCGGGCTTGACCGGCGTCGTCTCGGCCTGCGGCGCCGGCGCCTGCTCTTGCTTGTACAGCTCGTACGCCACCCACCCGACCGCGCCCCCGAGCACGAGAAAGGCGAGATGCGGCAGGCCCGGAATTACGCCGAGCGTGAGGAGGATGCCGGCGGCCGTTGCAAGGACTTTCGGCGACACGAGGATCTGCGTGGTAATCTCGTGGCCGAGATCGCCGTCCGAGGCCGCGCGGGTAACCACAATACCGGCCGCCGTCGAGACGATGAGCGCCGGCACCTGCGCGACCAGGCCTTCGCCGACCGTCAGCAGCGTGTACGTTTGCGCGGCGGCGGCGAGCGTCATCCCGTTTTGAAGGACGCCGATCGCGAGGCCGCCAATAATGTTGACCAGGATGATGATCACGGCCGCGATGGCGTCGCCGCGCACGAATTTGCTGGCCCCGTCCATCGCCCCGTAAAAGTCCGCCTCTTCGGACACCTCCAAGCGACGTCGCCGGGCCTCGGCCTCATTGATCAAGCCTGCGTTGAGGTCGGCATCGATGCTCATCTGTTTGCCGGGCATGGCATCCAGAGTGAACCGAGCGGCGACTTCCGCGATGCGGCCGGCGCCCTTGGTCACGACGACGAAATTGATAACGACGAGGATCACGAACACGACGAGCCCGACCGTATAGCTGCCGCCGACGACGAAATTCCCAAAGGCGCGGATGACTTCGCCCGCCGCGCCCGTCCCTTCGTTCCCGTGCAGGAGGATCAAGCGGGTCGCGGCGATGTTCAGCGAGAGCCGCAGCAGCGTGACCATGAGCAGCACGGAGGGGAACACGGAAAAATCGAGCGGCTTCCGGACCTGCATGCCGACCAGCAACACCAGGACCGCCAGCGTGATGTTGAAGGCGAGCAGCACGTCGAGGGCAAACCGTGGGAGCGGCAGCAACATGATCATCAAGACGCCGACCACGCCGACGGACATGAGGATATCGGGGTGACGAATCAATGCGTCGGCGGGCGATGGCCGCCGTGGGGCTGGAGCCGATTGGACGGCTGTGATGGAAGCGGCTCTACGTGCCATGGTTTACCTACACCGCCTCCTGCCCGCGCGCGCGATAGACGAGCGCGAGGATTTCGGCGACCGCCTTGTAGAGCTCGACGGGGACCTCGCGGCCGACATCCACCACCTGGAACAGCATCCGCGCCACCGGTTTGTTCTCCATCACCATCACGCCATGCTCGGCGGCGATCTCCTTGATCCGCTCGGCGATGAATCCGGCGCCCTTCGCCACGACGACGGGGGCGGCCATCGTGTGGGCGTCATAGCGCAAGGCCACAGCGAGGTGCGTGGGGTTGGTGATGACGACGTCGGCGGTGGGCACCGCGGCCATCATGCGGGACCGGGCCATTTGCCGTTGCACGCTCCGCACGCGGGACTTCAAGAGCGGATCACCCTCCGCCTCGCGCTGCTCCTGCTTGACCTCTTGCGGCGTCATCCGGAGGCTGCGCTCCCATTCGAACCACTGATAGCCATAGTCGGCCACGGCAATGAGGCCGACGGTCGTGGCAATGAGCAGGCTCAAGCGGAACACGAGCGCCGCCGTCATGTGGAGGGTTGTCGGCAGGTCGTATTGAATGAACTCCGGCAACCGGTGCAGATCACGGCTGATCGCGAGGTACGCGGCGATCCCGATGATCGCAACCTTCACGAGTGCCTTGACCAACTCCGCGACGGACCTGAACGAGACCAATCGGGTCAGGCCCGCAATCGGGCTGACGCGTGACGGATCGACCCGCAACGACTCGGTCTGCCACAGCCATCCGGTCTGCAGCAGATAGCCGGCGCAGCCGATCACGGCGATCCCGCCGGCAAATGGAAGGGACAGCCCGAGTGCATCCCAGGCAAACGACTGCAGCAGATGCCGGAGAGCCTCGGGGGTCACCTCGGCGCGCGACGCCGGATCAGCCACGCGCGACAGCCACGCCTGCATCATCGCCGTCAACTTCGTGACCGCCGTCCCCGAGAGGAGAAACAGCAGGCCGATTGCGCCGAACAGCACGGCCGCCGTCGGCACATCGCGACTCAGTGCAATCTGGCCTTTGCGCCTGGCGTCGGCTTTTCGCCGCGGCGTCGCTTGCTCCGTCCGGTTCCCCGTGTAGTCAGCCATGGCCCAGCACCCTCAGCAGGTCGTGCACGGTTCCAGCCAGCCGGCCATATTCGGACTGCATGAGCGCCACCGCGTAGGGCATCGAGGCTCCGAGCACGAGCAGGCCGGCGGCGATCGTCAATGGAAAGGTCAAGACGAAGACATTCATCTGCGGCACGCCCCGCCCGATGATCGCCATCGCGAGATTGACCATCAGCGCCACCGCCACAACAGGGGCGGCGAGTTTGATGGCAACGGCAAAGAGATCGGTGGAGAGGCGAAGCACATCCTCCATCAGCATCGAGGACAGCCGGGCGCCGAAGGGTGGAATCATCTCGAAACTCTCGACGATCGCACGCACGACCATCATGTGGGCATTGACCGAGAGAAAGACGAGCGACGCAATCATCGTCTGAAATTGCCCCACCAACGGCACCTGCTGCGCCGTGGTCGGATCGAACAACTGAACCACGCTCAGTCCCATCTGTGTTCCGATCAGCTCACCGGCCAATTCGATGCCGGCGAACAGCACCCGCACGGCGAGTCCGATGACCATGCCGATCAGGAACTCCGTCCCCATCCCCGCGGTGAGGAGCACCGGATCGCCAGGCGACTCCGGCACACGGACGATCGGCACCAGCACCAAGCCCAGCATCACGACCAATCCCGTCTTGATTTGAAGCGGCACCGCCCGGCTCCCCAAGATCGGCCAGGACGCGAGCAGGCCGGCGACCCGCATGACGACGATCACGAAGGCTTGAAACTGGGGAAGCGCCAGGTGCAGGACGTGCGCCATGGTTCAGCGTGCGTAATCTGGAATAGATGCGAGCAGGCTCGTCATGAAGCCGACCAAGCTGCTCAGCATCCAGGGAAAGAACAGCAACGCCGCGACGAAGACGGCCAGGATCTTCGGCACAAAGCTCAGCGTCGCCTCGTGAATCTGCGTCATCGCTTGAAACAAGCTCACCAACAGCCCGACGATCAAGCTGAGCGCGAGCATCGGCGTGGACACCAGCAACATCGTTTCGATCGCCCGGCGACCGATCTCGATCACGGCATCATGAGACATAGATCACCACATCCTCCTCGACATCCTCATTGGAAGCTCTTCACCATCGAGCCGACAACGAGATACCAGCCATCGGCGAGCACGAAGAGAATCAGTTTGAACGGCAGCGAGATGACGACGGGCGGCAAGAGCATCATGCCCATCGACATCAGCACGCTCGCCACGACCATATCGACGATCAGGAACGGAATGTAGATCAAGAACCCGATCTGAAAGGCGATCCGCAGTTCGCTCAAGATGAACGCAGGAATGATGACGTGCGTCGGCACGTCGGCCGGGGACGATGGCTTCTGCAACTTCGCGAGGTCGACGAACAACTCGAGATCCTTATCTCGCACTTGCTTCAGCATGAAGGTGCGGATCGGCTCCATGCCCTTGATCCATGCCTGCTCATAGGTGATCTGCTCGGCGAGCATCGGCTGGATCGCGTCCGCATAGACCGTCTGGCCGACGGGCGCCATCACGAACATAGTCAGGAACAAGGCCAGGCTGATGAGCACTTGATTCGGCGGCACTTGCTGGGCGCCGAGGGCTTGCCGGAGAAAGGCCAACACGATGACGATCCGGGTGAACGACGTGACCATAATGAAGAACGCCGGGGCGAGCGAGAGGACGGTGAGCAGCGCGAGGATCTGGATGACGACGGCCGTTTGCCCCCGCGTGGCGTTTCCCAAATCGATAGAGATCGAGGGGCCGTTCGCGGCAAAAGCATTGGCGGGGAGGAAGAAGATGAAGGTTAAGGCTAAACCGAGAAGAATCCGTCGGGCTGGCATCTTATTTTCTGATCTCCGCCTGAACGTCGGCCTCAACCTGCCCATTAACCTCAACCTTTCCATCAACGAGAGCTTTGATGCTCGCAGGATCCGTGACGCGGCCCAAGGGGATCAGGTCGTTCGCCGTCGCGCCGACGATCAGGAATTCTCCCGCCACCGACACCAAGGACACGGTTTTGCGCGGACCCAGGTACCCGGTTGCGAGCACGTGCACGAGGGGCCGGCTCGCCGTGATCATGCCCCGTCCCGCCATCACCCGGCGCGCGACATAGAGCAGCCCCATCATCAGGGCCAGGACGACGCCCAGCGAGACGATCATCCTCGAGATGCTCTCCCAAAGCTCCATCGCGCCTACCCTAAATGCTGGATCCGTTCGACTGTGCTCACCACGTCCGTCAAGCGAATGCCGAACTTCTCGTTGACCACCACGACCTCGCCGCGGGCGACCAACCGGTTGTTCACCAGGACTTCCAAGGGTTCGCCCGCCAGCTTCTCCAATTCGATCACGGACCCTTGCCCCAATTGTAGGAGGTCCCGGATGAGCATCCGTGTCGACCCGAGTTGCACGGACACCTGCATCGGGATATCGAGAATGAAGTCGAGGTTCTTGATCGACGTCTCGCCGTCTTTGCCTTCCAACGGCGGAAACGTGGCCGGCTTCGGCCCCGTTGCGACTCCCCCGGCCTCGGCCGGTTGCTGTTGCGGCTCCCCGTTCCCCATACGCCCTCCTCTAGTGTCCTGTCTCTGAAGTACGTGGAATAAGTTGTGCATTGGTGGTGTCCT